>NZ_CP017564.2 GCF_001865575.2 Paraburkholderia sprentiae WSM5005 | reverse complement strand
GGCTACCGTGCCCTTTACCCGCCCGTCGCCCTCAAGAATATCGTCTTCGAGATCGGAAAGCTCGATCGGTCGAGATTCGACGATCTGGACCGCAGATCCGAGCGGTACGTCTTCCTCACTGCCCAGCCGGTCCTCAAAAATCTCTCCGTCCACGGAGCCCCCATTTGAAGAAGAGTGACGCCAATAGTCGGCGTCACTTATTATAAAAGGTGACGTGAGTTTTGCAAGTCACCATTGCGAATTTGTGGATATGTGGATAACGGCCAGAATCTGTCACAGCTAGACCACAATGCGTCCACTGTAGACCGTCAAACGTCACCGCTCGGCCATCAGATGTCACATTTCGATTTTTCTAACCTTGCCGAAAGGCACGCCAGATGGCCATTTGCCGGGTTATGCACACGCGTTTACAAAAGGTTTTACGAACGGCTTTACGAACTGATTTACAAATGCCCGTCTTTGAAAAATAGACCCGTAGACACCCAAGACCAAACCAAGGGTAAATTAGCCGAGCGTGCCGAAATCGATCTTCAGTGCTGCGGAGTGGCCGGGCCGGGAGGAACGGTTGGCAACAACTCGCATTTGAAGATTGACGGGGCGAGGCGTCGGGCCACAAGGCGTCACCTTTCGCCGCGAGCAATCGGGCGTGGCTGCGCAACCATCTCGCGCTAGGCCACAAAACGTCACTTTTGCGTACCCCAGTAGCAACATCGAGCCACCCAGGCGGACCACATTCCGTCATCTTTGCGAAGAAGCGCGCCCGCATCGCAAAACGTCACTTGTTGAGGCGGGCCACAAGACGTCACTTTTCATGCGAAAACGTGAAAACAGGCCACAAGTCATTCGAGATGACGGGCCATAAAGTGTCACTTTTCCCTGATGCGCGACCAGCGGCGGCCCACAAAACGTCACCGATATCGCCCGTGCATGGGCGACGGGCGGGCCACGAAACGTCACCTTTGGAGCGATGCGCTTGATTTAACAGGGTTTTTTTATAGTGCTTTTTCGCGAACTGCGTGAGAAGCAAGGCAGGCCACAAAATGTCACCGTTCGCAGAAAGCTAACGCGATCGGGCCACGAAGCGTCACCTTTTCCTCACGCAACCCAATCAGCAGGCGGCGCTCGCGCATACGTAGATCCACTGTGTGTGGACGTCAAAGAGGCACCTTGCGTGGGCTGCACCGTTTTCATTCGTTGCGCACCCACACGACTGGAACGCCAAAGAGTCGGCCCCATGCCTTCGTCGCTTCCCTCTGAATTCGTGAGATGCTGGTGTCGCGAGCCCACCAGTCGTTAGCAGCGCCTACGATGATCTTTGGAGCCTCTAGGAAGCTACGGAGAACCGGCCACACGAGAAGCTGTTCGTAGCAGATGAGTGTCGTAATTCGAGTGCCGGCGAAATCGTGCACACCCGATGCGAGCCAGAACGCATCTGCACCGCCCGATGTCCAAGGTTTCCACATTGAATACGGAACTGGCACGCGATCGACAAATACGCGGTTCCCGTCCGCGCCGACGGAAAACAGAGCGTTCAAGTAGTGTGAATTTCGGTCCAGGGGTCTAAGTGCTCCAATCAGCACAGTCTGCCCACGTGCCCGCAGTGCAGAACCCGTCCGTTCCCACCAGAGCGCGTTCATCGACCAATCCCCGCCGACCAACTCGGGCAGGACGAACACCTTGACGTTGGGATGATCCGAAGAGCTTTGGTCGACCATATCAAGCAAGGCATGCAGCCGATCGTAATCATCGTCGGAACCATGCGACGCACCGAGATTTGTTTCCAGCGCCAACCATTGCGGGTTACTTCTGTCGTGATAAACCGCGTTGCACAACACTGCAACCAATGCAACGCCAGCAAGCGAAATTGCAGGGCAGCGAGCGTGTGCTAAGTACGCTAGGGTGGCAATACACAGAACTAAGCCGAACCAACCCGTGCCCGGAAAGAGAGCACCCGCCGCAGTCACGGGGTTAGCCCATCCAATGACGCCGATCGGCGGCACTGAGATGACGAACAAAATAGCGAGCAAGCGAAGAGGGCGATGACTTTTTCCCCACAACGCAGCCCAAACGCCGGCAAGCAGAATGTTCGGCACGATCCAGACGGCTGCGCCGTAAACCCATGCGGGCAGGGCGTCGCTGGCTCCGAAGAACACACCCGCGCCTAGCAAAAGCCCGCGGCCTGCGGCCAAATAATACGCAGCGGCAGTGAAGAACGCCCAGCGTCGAGAAGGAGCCCAGCGCCAGGACAAGACGAATAAGGGAAGGGCGCACAGAGCCAAAACAACGCCGTTCCACGCCATCACGCCTACAAACGCACCGACCAGAGGCCCCGCGAGCAACCGCGCTTGTCCTTTTATCGTTTCCACCCGGTATCCACCTTATCCAGTTGGCGTCCAGCTAACGCCTGCACCTTGCCAACCAACGTCTTTATTTCTCGTTCGAGTACGCCTATCCGGCGCGGAACCGTTGCACGGCTTGCCTCGTCACCTTCCTCGGCAGTCGCGAGCAACCGTTCCAGTTGCTCGCACAGATCGCGGATTTGCGCCGCAATCTGTTCTCCTCCCTCCCGCTCAGCAATAGCGGCGCTCGAGAACGTCTCGACCGTCACCATCGCCGCAGTCAGTGAGCGATAAAGATCGGTAATCCGGTCAGTGCTTCTTTCCAGATCGAATTCGGCGGCGAATCGGATGACCATTGCGTTTCTGACGTTGGAAAAATCACACCGAGCGGGCTGGCTTTAATCGACTTTCATGAGCCGCAGACGCGGCTCGTATCCGACTTCTCGAAGACCGGCGAGCAACGGCGATACGCCGAATTCGGAAAGGTCGATATGGGCCAAAGCATGACGTTCAATGACAGCGACCAATCTTTGCTCGTCCGACATGACGCCGAGGTTGTCCGGCACTTCGACACGCCGTGCGGCTTCAGGCGTACCCGCCTGCATGTTCGCGAGCCTTGCATTCGCTTCGCGCAGCTGCGAACGCAGAGTGTTGTTCTCGTTCGCGAGCGTTGCGTTAGCGCTTTCGAGTTCGGCCAACCGTTCCTCAGCAGAATTGCAGCGGATGGTCAACTGCTCGATGCGCAGGTGCGAGTCGTTGAGTTCGCGCGTCGCGTCCACTTGCTCGACGGCCACAGGCTCGTTTGCTTCGGGCAGGACCGGCGCAGGCGTCGCGGTGCGCTCGACAGCCGTCGACGCGGGCATGCTCGCCTGTAGGGTGCTCGCAGGCATGTCGTCCGAGGTCGTGACGACATCGACGCTCACCAGACGCGCGAGCAGTTTGGCTTCGATATCCTTGTCACGAGCCAGCACGCTGGACTTGGTCCAGCCAAACTTGTTCAGCACGTAGTTGACGTTTGTGTAGTGTTCAACCGCCTGACCATACACAGTGAAAAGCTCGCCTTCGTTTTCGACCACGAGACGGCATTCGGCATGTTCGGCGTCGTCGCCTTTGAATGCCCAAATACCAGCCTGATGCGGGTCTTCCTGATAGCCGAACGTTTCCAGATAAACCGACTGTTCGGCGATGCTGCACGCGTCGCCTTCCAGCATGACGAGCTGGGCGACGGCGTGATCGGGTAGTAGAGACATCATCACACTCCTTAAAAAAAATTGGTTAACTACTTAATTCGCCACCCAAAACTGCGTCTGGTCGTCTCGTCGTAGGGAATGCAATACGTTGCATTCCCTTCCTTGTGGGTCTGGTAGTTCGAGGGGCAGTCGAGCATGCTTTGGACGTTGTTGAGTTGCGCGAACGCTTTGGCTGATCGACCCTCAGCCGATTGCGACCACGCGGCATCCACCATGACGCCGACAGCACCCGAGCGGGTTCCGACTTTGTATGCACCCCATGCCAGGGCGCCGGACAGGCCTACAGATACCGCAAACGCTGCGATGATCGCGAGGACGATCTTTCGGCGATGCTCATGCGACGCAATCACTTTCCCCGCCTCGATGGCCTTGTCAGCCATCTCTCGGGTAGTCTTCGTGACGTTCTCGATCATGCTTCCGCGCACGGCACGCTCAGCAGCTTCCGCAGCTGCCTCCAGCGCCAGCTTGTGATCGGCAATGAGTCCACGCGTCTGGACGGCGATCCTTTCAGGGATCTCGCCGTAGAGGATTTCAAAGTGGCCAAAGGCCAGCAGCAGCGCCCAAACGCTGTCGTGTTCGGAGAAACCGCACGTCTCTTTGATCTTGTAAAACTTCGCGACTTCGTCGGGCGTTGGTTCGCGTCCGATAAGCGTCTGTAGGGCTTGTTCGATCGGTTTCATCGTTAGTCCGTGTAAAGAGCGTCGTCCAGCGCCTCGATCATGCTGTCGCGCCAATCGCTCGCGACGATCTTTGCGTAGACGAAATTGCTTTTCGCTTCTCCGTCGCCTTCCTGCGCGACAAAGTCCGCAAAAGAGAGCACGGAATCGCGAACAACCTGCATGATTCGGGTGTTCATGGCAGGCAATAGCAAGCAGCGCTCGCCATGTTCCTCACCGTATGCGGCATCAAAGTGATCGAATTCCCGCACGCGCCCGAAGCACAGATTTTTAACGGGCGTCACGGACGGAAAGCTCTGGATGAGACGGCCGAAAAAATGCAGCCCATCGGGCAACGTATTCATTACGAACAACACGCGCACCGTATAGCCGTATGCCTGGACGAGCCGGATGAAGCGCTCGAAAAACAGCATCGCACGATCGTTGATGCCGTCCGGCAGATTGGTGACGACGTGTCCGCTTACGACCACGCCATCCTGATCCGCAGTGCAGAGGAAGTCGGAGAACGAAGGCCACCCGTTCGCATCGTGCAGGTCAAAACGATGCGTTGGCAGAGTGTCGGCAAACACTGCGGCGACGTCCGGTGTTCTCGTGTCCCCGTCAACCACCGTTACCGGATGCGATGACGCGCGTAGCCACTCGACAAGACACTTCGCCATGACAGATTTTCCACAGCCGCCTTTGTTGCCGGCGATCAACCAGACAACCCTATCCACGGATATCCCCCGACCGTCCCAATAATGCTATAACTATATCATCTTGCAGCGGAGCCGGGAGAAGGCTTAGAAGCGCATAAATAGCTTCGTGCGCGCGTCGCTGCATCGTCGCGGAGACCGTGCCGCGCGTGGCAAATCTTTTTGGCACTCCTGCAGCGACCGCACTTAACTCGCGCAACAGGGGAGTGAGCCGTTCCTTTACCGCTTCTTCGTAAGTCGGGAAACTCGGGTTTGCGACCACGGGCAGCGATTCTTTCGTGTCGCCAATGCGCAACGAATAGCCGACAGCCCACGCGCTCGGACCAGCCTGCACATACTGCAACCTGACGAAAAACGTCCGGTCTGCTCGATACTGGATGATCTCGCACACGGACCGATCGAACGAACCGTCGTCGCCGGGTGCAGGGAACACGAGCCTATCGACTTCAGAAAGCGGGACGGCCCAGCCGGTATCTGCCTCGGGCACAGAGGACAGCACGCGATACGCTCCCATCTTTCCACCGAAGTAACACCGCTTTGCGGTCTTGCCCTCGAAGTACATGACTGCCTGACCGCGCTTGAACCTCTGTGCCATTCCCTGCCTCCCTTGTTTTTTCCAACGTCAGAAAAAGCTTCAGGTCAAAGAGTGAGCAATCCGCGCAATCCGTCGAGAGTCTTGTGGTTTTCGGAAACCCAAGTCACCAGTTCCATGTTTTCGCTCGGCGTGAGCTTGTGCGGCGACGTATGGGCTTCTCTGACGGGCACCGCCGCATGCGAGAACGGCATGATGTTGTCGTTGTCTGCGAACAGCTTGTCGACGGTCCGCTCGTGCAGCTCGGACATCGAGACAGTAACGCCGCCAGACTGCTCGAACCGTTGCTTGGTCGCGCTCGATTCCCAGCGACTGAACTTGTCCGAATCCCCGAAAAACAGGTTCTTGACCACCACCTTGCCGGTCAGGCCAGATTCCATCACTTTCATTGCTTCGTTGAGCAGGTTGACGCTATCCGGGAGGCGGTTGATGACCCAGAACATGACCAGGGGACGTTCGAGCATCTTGACTGTCTGGAGGAAACGAGCGCCTTCGCGCTTCAGTTCCTCGCCGATGCCGGCGGGAAGGGAAATGACGACCGCGCGATCCGGGTGTTGCATCATGAAGTCGGTAAGGTCCATCCAGCCCTCGTGGATGCGCAGGTTCGCTTGCGTGGTCGGCATCGCGTCCGCGAACATACGAGACACGTCGGGGTTACGCGTATCCCCGTCCACCAGCGCCGAAGGAACCTCTCGCTTCAGCAGCCAGTCCACTAGGACGCATGCGTAGGTGCTTTTGCCGACGCCGCCCTTGTCGCCGTGAAGAATGAAAACCGGCTTGCCGGTAGGTGCTTTCGGTTTTTCTGCCATATCAAACTCCTAAAATTAAATTACTTGCCAACGGATAAACGCTATGCGTTCTTCCTCTTTTAATGACCCGAGACTGCGGCTTCCCTCTTTGTTCCAGATCATCGACCCGTACACATTGCCCAGTTGGCTCCCGTCCGGGCCGAGGGAATAGTGCTCGGACGGCTCGCACGCGAGACAGTGATTGATTGCCACTTCCAGCTCCGCGATCGAAAAGACCGACACGCTACCTCCTAGCCCGTTAATGTGATATCAATATATCACAGTGGTTTGCTTTTTCCAGTTGTTCCGGCGATATCAACGCTGAAAAAAGATGTCTGCCGGGAGGACGCTCATTTTTTTTCCACCAGCCCCAAGCTCGGATGCTGACCCGTGAGCAGAAGAAACAACTCCCAAGTGGGCAACGGCATCTTGCGCTTGTTGGTTTCGTTGGTCGTTTCCCACTTGTCCCAAGTGCGACGAGGCTGGTCTGAAGACGAAACCAACGCCCCCGCGGCTTCCTGCGTGAGTCCGGCGTACTCTCTAGCTGCGCGGACTTCCTCCGGGCTAGGCTCGGATACGCGCTCCGCGATCGGCCGGTTCATAGACATGCAACACTCCCTTTAAGTCAGTCTGGAGGGGTTCAGTGCCCCCGTCGAAAGACGCGATATTACAGGACAGGCGAAGGCAGCTATGGATCAGTCGGCGCGCGCACGCACGGCAGAGCCGATCACAGTATCGTCCAGCGAGGCATTGCCGGTCGCAGCCAACGGTGGCGCCGCGCGCTCGAACAGCGCCTGAAAGTGACTCAGCACGGCGGCAGCACCGAAACCCACCGTAATAACGACGCTGCCCCATTGGAGAACGGCGGGATCAGCCAACGGTGTAAGGGATGCAACACGCGGGTAGATACGTGATGCGATATCGGCGCCAAGCATGTCCATTGCGAGAAAGGCCCATGTAACCGCCAGCGCGCAAGCGTATGTAGCGGCCATCCAGCGTACAGAGTGCATGAGCACGCAGCCAGCCGCGAGGATGGCCGCTATGACGGCCCACAACGGCAAAACGCCTACGGCATGACGCATGCCACCGTGCCAGCCAGCGAGCGCGACTGCGATGAACGAGAGTGCATACAGGATGCCGAGAGAATCAGTGAACGGATTCGGCGCAGCTTCGCGGGCAACGGTTGGAGCGGAAATAGGTTTTCGGTTCATCGCAAATCTCGGTTTGTAGGTTTCAGCTTCTGACGTTGGAAATCGGGCTATGCGGTGATCCGCGCAGCGATAGACCGAAGGCGTATGAGCGACGCCACGCGCGCCGATCCGGTGCGCGAGTAGTACTCGATCATTGCCGAGAGCCAATCTGCACACGTCTGAACGTCGGGCAGCACATCCCCATAGACGAACTCGGGCGTAAGTGCGGGCGAGTATTTGACGACTACGCGTGCCGTCACTGCCCGGACACGCTCGCTAACGAGCGCGTCTTTCAGCAAGGGGGCTGGGCGGCAGAAGGTCACGCCACTTCCTCAATCGCGTACCAGCCAATGCCCATCGCAGTGGTTTGAACACCAGAGATCCACTCTTGCGAGCCGTCGTCCAGTTGCACCTTCCACGTGGTACCCCAGCGCGTGACTTCCTTGTCCGTGATCCTGCCAGGACGGTCTTCAGGAAACTCGCCCGGACCACAGGCAGCGCCGACCCGCAGGCCCACGCGAAGGGCGGTTGCCTTGTACTTGCCTCGAATCATTGCAAACTCCTTTGTTTAAATTAGTCGAAATCAGGCCACCACTGCGCCGCGTACTCGCGGGGCGGGCTGAAAAGTGACGGTCGCGATTAGACGCGGGATTCAAATTGGAACGCGCCAACGAGAGCGAGGGTTGCGAGTACGGCAATGAGCAGTTCCATTCGTATTTCCTTACGTAGCAGTGTTTGATTAGTAATCGATCGCGGCGCGGAGGGCGTCAGCTTCCATGAACGCGCCGTGCTTAACCTGGTAGCGGCCTGCGGCAACATCCAGCTTGGCCACTTTCAGCTTGCGCATGGTGTCGAGCGCCTTGAGGGCTTCTTCGCGCGAGCAGCCGGTGATTTGCTGCACGACCCCGACGAAGTGCTCGGCCGCGTTCACAATGCGTTGCGCTACCTGTTTCGTACCTTCCATCTTCGGTGCCCCTGGGCAAGTGAGGTTGACAATCTGGCCTTAGCGCCAGTGCCGAACAAGCGGTGTAACGCGCCAGAAATAGCCGTCGAGGCTGCTTGCCGTTGCATAGACTTTCCGACAAGCGCCGCGCTTAACAAGCATCGAGCCATCACGCGTAAAGCCCATGCTTTTAAGCGCTTCAGTGCAGTAACGCTTGCGAAGTGTCGCGTAGATTTTTGCAGCCATGCTTTCGCCTTTATTGGGGGTGGCCCGCACGAGGCGGGCCACTCTCTTGTTACGCCATCAACGCTTCCGCGACATCCTTGGCAACTTGCTTCGCGCCCGCCACCGTTTCCGATTCGCCGATCGCGTTTGCCGTGTCCTGATCCGCGCCGTCGTAAATCCAATACGTTTCTGTATCCTCGTCCCACACCGCGTAGAACGAGACACCCATATCAGGGAAGGCGAGAATCTTGAACGGCGTACCCTGTTGCATTTGCATGGCTTTGCTCCAAACCATCTGGTTACGGTGACGCCCGAAGCGGGCGGGACGGTAAAAAACCACCTTCAAATCAAGTTCCATACAGCAGCCTCCATTATGTACCCAATGGGTACGTTCGTCAAGCGATTCTAATGCATAAAAGTCCTTGCCCTGAATGTACCCATTGGGTACAATAGAGTCTTAGTATTAATTTTCAGGACGGAAACAACGATGACCGCACTTGCCGCTCAGTTAGGCTTTGATTTCACTTCAAATGATTCGCACTCCTTTGCGTTAGAGTTCGGCGCATGGCATGACCCGGACTGGAGCGCGCAGCAATGGACCCGCGCGCTGGAAGTTGCGGCGCGGCGTGTCGCGAGCGTTGATGGCCAATTCTCGCGCCTCTACCAAAGCGGCATCGATGCAGCAAAAGACGAACTCGCTGAGTTGATCGAGGAAGGCGGCGATGTGCCGATGCGCATGGGTCGCAGGAAAGTAGACGCGGAGGTTTATGGCGACCTAGACGCGTTCTTCAAGACGTGCGAGCAGCTCGGGAAATCGCCCGTTGCCGGGATCGAAATGAAGTCGCGGGACGACGGGCAGATGAAGGAATGTGCCGTGTTCGTAGAAGGCGTCGGCACACTCATCGGCCGCCATTGGGCGATAACCGGAAACGGCCACATCGCATATTCGCCCTGGAAGGACTCGATCTTTCTGGCGAGCTACCGCGACGGCATGCCAGTCGTGCGCGTGCCCTACGCGACGTGGAAAGCTGCCTACTGCGCGGACAAGATCGCGATGTCGGGTGCAGGTGTGGCGTCGGTCCCGACGTTCAAGCTGGGCGGGCGCGAATACGTGCAGACGGGCGGCTCGGGATATCGCGGCATCGAGCATGGCCGTGCATGGCGGATCTGCCCTATCGCTGACTGGAACGGAGAAACCTATTCGTATCGGTCGATCTGCAAGGCTTGGGACGACGGCATTCGCGAGCGTGGCGACGATCGCGGCCTGGTCGTGAAGGTGCGTGGCCAACTGTGCGTGCTGGAAAGCGCCATCGAGGTTTTTGACGACCGCCCGCCCGCTGACTCGATCGCTCGAATGCTGGCCGATCGAGCGGACAACGAGCAGGACGACGAAGCCGACGACGAAACGGACGATTACGCAGACCGCGACGACGCGTTTGAACCGCTCTGCGCCTAACGATTGGAACGCAGGCCAAAAGACGAAACAGCAATGAACAACATTCCCGCTTGGATCGCACCCTACGCCGCTGGCGAAAAATCCGGATGGTCGCAGGCTGTAATCGCGTATTCCGACTATTACTGCGTCGACGGCTCGGCCGATGACGATTGGAGCATCGAAGAACGCCTCACGATGCACCGTCAACCGATGGTTGCATACGCGAGCCACACCGGCACCAAACGCAATCTCGCGGCCATGAAGGAGGCCGGATGGCACATGCTGCTTTCGCCTAAAGGAAGCAGCCTGCGATCGGAAGGCATGCCCTACGCGTTGGACAACGGCGCGTGGACCGCGTACCAGCAGGGCCAGCCGTTTGACGAAGGGTCGTTCTTGCGCGCTGTGGACCTAGTCGGCGAACGCGCAGAATGGATCGTCCTGCCGGACGTTGTGCAGGGCGGCATGGCCTCGCTGGAGTTCTCTCTCGCGTGGAAAGAGCGCCTGCGAGGAATTCCGACGAAGGTGCTGATCGCGGTACAGGACGGGGTTCAGCTGGAAGACGTAGCGCACGAGTTGTCGCCCGCCGTTGGTATTTTTATTGGAGGCTCCACCGAATGGAAGGAGGCCACCGCAGGTGCGTGGGGTTCCTTGGCTCGCCGTCGCAACTGCCACCTTCATGTCGGACGGGTCAATACGGTACGCCGTATTAAGATTTGTGCCGCCGCAGGCGCGAACAGCATCGACGGTACGAGCGTGAGCCGCTATGCGAAGACCTTACCGAAGCTCGACGCAGCCTCGCGCCAGGACGATTTCTTCTCTACTGCTGACGAGAGCCTGCGCGACGCGCAGCAAGCCAGCAGCGACGTTGATCTGTGCGGACTGGTGCGCTACGCCGCCTGATCCATCACAACTTGGTCGGCATCGACACGAAGTCTTTGCTCGACTTGCCTTTTGTGGGCGCGATGATGCGTCCCACTGTCCTTAGAAGCCGAATTTGCCGTTGCGAAAGCAGCCCGTGAAACGGCTGCCCCGACACGTAGTAAACCAACTCCCCTGCCCTCAGCTCCACGTCTCCCATCAATTCCGTTCGCTCTTCCGTCGCAAGACTAGCCCGTTCGATGTCGGCGAGAGTCATCGCGCCATCACTTTGAATATCGGGCGCAGCCCGATTTGCTTTTTCTGACGTTGGAAGCGTTGACGAGGATTTGACATCGAGGATCGGTCCGGGCACCGCCCCTTCACTTTCCAACCGCGCCGGTTCCGACGCCGCAGGCGGCGGAACCGGCGCGGCCGGCGAAGCCGGTCGCGCGTTTTCACGTTCCGAAATCACGCTCTTCGTGCCAGCCGAATGGACCGCCGCTGGGGTGATGGTCGGAACGTCTGGCGTTGTGCTTTCGCTGCCGAAGGCATTGGCGAATCTCGGGGTAGCTTGGGTTAGCCTGGCGCGCTTTGCCGCAAGAGCGTTGCCGTGCTCGGTATGCAGCTCGAGAACCTTGTCTTGGATCGCCCTTCGCGTGTCGGCAACCTTCTTTGCGTGGCGCGCGTTCTCTGCTGCCAGCTCGGCATCGGTTTTCAATTCGAAGAAGTAGCGGCGCAACGTGACTGGCGCGAGGTCCAACCCTGCTTGCTTGAGGATGTCCGAGATTCGCTCGAACGGGAGTCCGCGTTCTCGTGCGGCAATTAGCGTGCTGAGCAGTTGCTTCACCGCGTCCCGTCCAAGGAAACGGTCGTCGGGCAGTTCGCTATAGATGGCTTCCAGAAGTTTCTGGCGAGCCACTTCAATTTCATTTTTTTCGATACTTCTGCGGGTGGACGCCATGTGTACGCCTCGCGGAACGGTCTGAATAACATTGTGGAACTCATATAATATCATCACAATGGTGTCGGAAAGGTTGGCGCAGCGATGTGTCGCGGCGCCCTCCGGGCGCAGTACCGGGAGTTCATCTCCGCAAGCTCCGATGAACTAACCCCGTCCGTGTGCGCACCCGGTCACGCTGTCGGTGACGCGAGAGGTGACGCACTCGGGTACTACAGCCCCTAACACCTTGAGGACAGGATAGGGAATGTATATACGCGACGAGTCGCGCATATACACCGGACAAAAGCGCTCGGTGGCCTTCGGCCCCCTTCGCCCTTTTGTCCTTTCCGTTGAACTCAGGGCTTCGCCCCGAGACCCGTATTTGAGTGACTTAAAAATGCCAAGAAAAGTGAGCGAACCCAAAAGCGCTGTCGTGATACTCCGAGTGACGCCGGACACGAAGCGGTCGTTCGAGGAAAAGGCGGCCGATCGCAAGCTGAGTGTTACCGACTATTTGACGCGGGCGGGACTCGGAAGGGCGGCACGCCAGCGGGCCGACGTGGACGCGATCAATCTGCTTCGCGATTGCGCCGACGAGCTACGAGGGATTCATGCCACTTTGAAGGCGGCAGGAAGCGAGCTTGGAGCGCTGGCTACTGAAGTGCTGGACGAGCCGATGCGGGCTGTCATCGACGCCATCAATCGGGTGTGGGAGTCGGGAGAAGAACGATGATCCCGAAGGTTGTTCCGAACCGGAGAGACGGAAAGTCCTCCTTCAAGCAACTTGCCACCTACGTGACCAACGGAATCAAGCAGTCGGGCGAGCCACCCGAAAAGCACAGTTGGGCAAATCTGACGCAGTACATCACGAAAGAAAGCGTCCTGGACGCCCTCGGCGAGAACGTCGAGAAGACCATCGGCGTGGAGATTGGCAATGTCCAGTCCCTCGCGAGTGCGCCGGCGGAGATGTATGCCGTCGCCCGCCAGGCGCCCAAGGTCAAAGAGCCTGTGTACCACTATATTCTTTCGTGGCCGGAACACGAGCGGCCGAAGACCGAGGACATATTCGCCGCTGCGCGAGAGACACTGGCCGCGCTGGGGATGGCCGAGCATCAGTACATCATCGCGATTCACGCGAACACTGACAACCTGCACGCACACATCGAGGTGAACCGTGTTCATCCGAAAACGTACCGTGCGGTAGACACCTATCGAGACTATCTCACCCTGCACAAAGCAGCGCGTGAGATAGAAATCAAATACGGATGGCACCACGACGACGGGATCTTCCAAGTAGTCGAGGTCGCCGGGAAAAAGCACATTGTCCGCAACACCGAGTATGTGGACCCCGACATTGCTCCGACGCGCCACGGTGCAAAGCAGGCCGAGGTCTGGTCCGGCGAGGAATCACTGGAGACATGGTGCAAAGGCGAGCCGGCCGCGGACTTGAAGCGCGTTCTGGCTGACGAGAAAACTGACAGCTGGCAGGACGTCCACCGCGTGCTGGCCAAGTATGGTCTCGAACTGCGCGAGACTGGCGGCGGCGGCCTGAAGGTGACGGACATCAGCGACGACCGACCGGAGAAGTTGGGCAAGCCGATGTCGGTTAGCGCATCGGCGGCGTTCCGCTTTCTGAAGCGCGGAGAACTTGAGGCTAAGTGGGGCAAGTACCAACCCCCGGCAGCGGATCTGAGCACGGACGAGCCGAAGCGCACGTATAAGCGCGATCCTCATAAGCGACTGGAATCCCGCCTTGCCCGGAAAGCTGTACGAGACGCACTCTATGAGCAATACAAGCAGGCGGATCGGGAGGCGCGTCAACATCAGAACATCGCACGTGAGGCATTGACGCCGTTCGTAGATCAGGACAAGCGCAGATTTGCGGACCTGCGAAAAGCCTATGATGCTCGGCGCGCGGCAATTAAAGCCGATGCGTTCCTGAGTCCAGCGCAGAAGCAGCAGGCATACATGGTCGCAAAGGTAACAATGGCCAGTGCGCGGCAACAACTCGTCCAGCAAGTCCGGGCAGAGCGCGCCGAACGCAATCAGTTACTTCCGCCTGTACCGTCGTGGCGCGAATGGGTCGAAGCGCAGGCTCAGCTTGGCAACGAGGCCGCGATTAGCGCGCTGCGAGGCATGGTCTATCAGGACGGTCGCGATCGAAAGAAGAAAGAGGCCCGCGACGCGATCGCCGAGACAGAGAATTCGATCACGGCAGCGCGAGCCGCCGATACCGATCCATCCATTCGGCCGTTGGGCAATCTCATCTGGAAGGTCGGGAACAACGGGAGAGTGAACTACAACTTTGCCAACGGGCAACCCGCATTCCGTGACGAAGGCGAGCGTTTGACGTTCGGACGCGCCGATGTGTCGGACAGCGCATTGGCAATTACCCTTCAGTACGGGGCCGAGAAGTGGAAAGACGGATTGCGCATCGCCGGCGGCGACTTCGCATTTAAGGAGCGAGTGGTGCGCATGGCCGTCGAGCATGGCATCGCGATCCAGAATGCCGAGCTTCGCGGGCTTGAAAAACAGATCCGCGACGAACTCGCAGCACGCGAGCAAGTACGCGCGATCGGGCAGGGTCACGCGCAGAGCACGCAGGGCGCATCGGTCACTCGGAACGTCTCATTGAACGAAGACGATATGGACGCGCTGATTCGGGGCGTCAAGCGCAACGCGAGCGTCGTGAATGCCGTCACTGATCGCAACAGCTACACCGGGACGGTTATCGCGCAGAACGCGAAGCACATTGCGCAGGACGTTGGACAGAACAGAGTCGTTGTTCACGACCGGAGCGCGTTTGATTTGACGCCGGAGCATGGACAGCGGGTGACCGTCAAATACAGAAGCGGTAAGGCTGCTGTTTCACAACCTAAAGACCGAGGCGGGAAAGGCCGATGACATCAAAGGAGAGCGCCCGTGTCACGGGCGCTTTTCCAACGTCAGAAGTACCACAGGCAGAGGCGCGCCCTATCACGTTTCCGGCCGACCGTAGTTCCGGAATGCAATTACTGGCCCGAATCGTCAGGCACGACGGCATAGCGGAGCATCCAGGCGTCGACGTAAGCGCACTTCGCCCAAGCAAATCCCAGCGACCCGACTTCTGGTTCGACAAGGCCCGAGTAGGCGCAAAAGTGCTCGAAGTCATCGAGCGGGGTATGTCCCAAGCGGTTTCGCGGCATGGGATCTGGCAGGACATTCGCGAGCATTTCAACAGGGTTTCCGTAGCACATGGCGGCACTCCTTTGATACCACTGTGTGAGCACAAACGATTCCCGCCATTCCCGCCTTCAGTGGTCAAGCATCGGCACCTAACGGCGTCCATTGGGGCACCAACGTTGGCGCTGCGCGTCGAGAACGGCCATGCGGGCTTAGTAGAATCGGCGATGGTCGCAGCTCGATCTGAATCGGGCCGTCCATCGTCGGCCCCCTTCGCTTCACGATATCGACTGACACGCCTTTATCAACTGGACGGAGGCACAAGCGCAGTTCCGCGGGCGACGCATCAGCGGCTGCCGCGAGCGGACGAAACAGCACAAGCAAGCTGTCACCTGACTTCGCTGCCAGACGCAAGCGCCGTAGCGATTCTTCGCGAACGTGCTGCTGCCACACGAGAAGCGCCCCGCACGTCTTCGCCCGGAGAATCTGCTCGGCGCTCCATAGCGTATCAGCCGTATTGGACGGTCGAAGAAGCATTAGATTTTCCAGCGGCAACCCGATGTGCGCCAACCCGTGAATGTTTGGCGTTTGGACGGGCTTCAGCAATACGATCGGCCTGCTCGCCAACTTTGCGAGAGCGGGAGCTAAGATGCGCAATTCTCCAATCCCGCTTTGTTGCGGCATCATGTCTATCAGCGCGCCGAGGGGCCAGCCGCCGCCAGGCAATTCAGCCGACAGCGCTTGGTAGCCAGGTTCAACCGTGACGCCGGCCGCGCGTCCGAGTTGCGAGCCTTTCCACAGCGCTGGATGGATGTCCTCAACGTTCGTTGGTAGCGCAGGCATGATGCGGCCCCCCGATGGATACTGTACATTTATACAGTATATGGCGCATTGTTGCTCGCTGTCCTAAACGCAACTAATCGGCTGTCCCGCCCCCGCCCTTCCTGCTGCTAGTGCGGGAAAACCGAAATCGGTTCGACTCTTTTGCAAGAGCGGTACTGAAATAGTTGGACTGGTCGGATTTGCGACGCGAATTTGTTGGATTCGCCGGAAGGCGAGATAGCACGGGTTGCAAGAGGCTGCGGCGGCCGTGAAGCGACATTCGATGAGTTGATAGTCCCGTAGGAACCGCATGTGAATCACCGCCCGACCGCACGCGCCGGACTGCTCTTTATTTTATGATTCTGGTACGACCATTCTGCCACCCAATCGGATCTTCGAATAAGGATAAACATGGCTGACCTCAATGCGGCTCTTATCGGCCTTCTCGGACTTATGATGGGCGGATACGTCAATAACTTCCTCGCTGAAGATTACAGGCGCTTCCGCGATGGTCAAGCGCTCGCTGGTGCGCTGGCTGGCGAGCTCGAATCGCATGCTGAGGCGTTCGATTTTCTAAAGCGCGGCCTTGAGAACATGATTCCGATCGCGACCGATAATGGGCTCGACTTGACTGAATGGCCGATTCCGCCGAGTCCACTGTTTGACGAGAACGCTGCAAAGGTCGGTCTATTGGGTCCGCAATCGGCGAGGGACGTTGCTTACGTTTATGAGAACATTCGTGCGTTTCGCCAGAACTTCCACATGCTATCTAAGGACCATCGCAACATGCCGAAAGAATGGGGTCCTGCGATGATCGTGGGTTGCCTCGCGGCAATACAGCGGGCTGAGACGAGAGGAAGGCCCCTGATCGAGGCGTTGAAGAGCCACGCCGCAGGGGAATACCGGAACCGTCCTGAGACGCGCGACCAGGTTAGATTCGCACTCAAATTCGGCGCGGCGGCTGTGTTCGTCCTCTTCGTGTTGTCTAGAATGTTCGGTTGATGAAGTCATGCTTGCGTCCCGTGTATGGCCATGACCTTGCCGAACGGGACGTGGACTACCGGGGCTAGAGAGCTGCGAGTGTCGACTAACTTGGCTAACGGCCGTATTTCGCTGCGACTAGTCGAACGTCCGTAGTACCGTGATGGCCGCCTTCTAAGCCGCGACGGGTCGACCGCCCGCATTGGGTCGTCAAGCGCCCCTCATCCTCTCTAATCAAAGTCTCATCGGCACGTTGCCGTGAGCCAACTGCGCCGCGCGGCAGTTCTTCAACTTCCGCGCTTTCCCGAAAATCCAGTTAATTCCGTGCTTTCGAGTCTAGCTAACTGCGCACTAGTGCAACGAATTCCGTTTACCGACACTAGGCCTTACCTTCATCGAAGCAACCGCTCCGTCTCGCGAGCGCGCTTCAACTCTTCGTCGTCAACGTATGTGAGCGCCGTATTCATGTCAGCGTGCCCGAGATTGCGGGACACGGTTACGACTCCCCCGCCCGCATCGACCATGCTTTTCGCAAATGTATGTCGGAGCCAGTGCGTTGAAGCGTGGCGTAAGCTATCAGCGTCAATCGGGCTCTTTGCGTCCCAGTATTCAAGCGCTTCGCGGAAGATTCCTTTGATGAGTCGGTAGATTGAGGACCGGTCTGTGACCCCGTCAAATGTCCCTAGATCTTGCCGCAGATTGCGCAGTCGCCACTGGGGAAGCTGAACGTTAATCGTTGGAGTCCGGCGCCTTGCTCCAAGGATCAAAGGCGTCGACTCGCCAGCTGCTGGGAGCGGCGAAAGCCCGTAGGCGATCCTGTATTCTTGCAATCGACCCATGACAGCGGCGAACGACACCGTCCGAGGATATCCACCTTTTCCCGATGTCACGTCGATGACCCAAACGCCTGCCGGCCCGTCAGGCTCGCGATCCCTTTCCGCAGTTGTGAACAACGCGTAGCGGATCGCGCCCATAGTCGCGCCCGTCGCTTCCGATGTGCGCAGTCCTACCTTGGCGAAAAGATCGAGGACGAAAAGATCACGTACCTTTTTTGCTCTCTGCCGCTCGGACGGGCAGACGCGATTTTCAATGGCCATACGAGTCAAATCGAGCGCCGTCGGCTCGACGAAACGGCTTTGCTTCTTCTCGGCGCGCGAGCGCTTTCCTGCTAGCCCGAAGCCAGAGAAGGGATTGGCGCGAAGGTATTGCATATCAACTAGCCATTTGAAAAGGCTTCCGGCAATCACCTGTGACTGCCGCGCCGAGTCGGCCGACAGGGCCTTGCGAAATGGCGTCCATGCGGGGTCGTCGCGCCGGACTCGTGTCTGACAGATCGCGCGTTGATCCGGCGCACGAAGAAATGCCAAATAGTTGCCGGCGTCATCGAGCGTCCATTCGGAGATTGGCCGCGCGATCCAACGCGCGTACCAAAAAAGGCGACGAGCCTCTACGACATATTGCGCGAGGGTTGAATCGGCTAGTCTGCCGTCGCCGGCCGCCTTTGTCGCCAGCCATCGGATAACCGCGTCCTCGTCGGTCAAGCCACCGGGCAAAATCGGGCTCTCGCCGCGATTCCGCGGCGCGCAGGTCGGCATCTGTTCGAGCACGTATGACTCGATCGTCGGGATGGTGACGTTCATCGTTTGACGGTTGTTGTTTAGGACTCGCCTGCCGTGGGGTTTTCGGCACCCTCCTGCACACGGGCGAGCGTTCTGCCTCTCCCCGCCGCCAACATGCGGTCAACCTTTTCCGATGCGGCCACGATCGCGTGCAGTCGCGTCTCGTGCATTTGCCGATCGTACTCGTTCACGATGCGGTTCAGCTGGTCGATAAGCGCTTGCGGACACGCCCACGTTCCACTGGCGACGCCCGTGTTAAGCATGCGAGCTACGCCTTGCCTAGCCTCACATAGCAGTGCAAGCGGCAATATCCCGTGCCCGTCTTCCGTGAGCGTTTCGCACAGGAGCACAATAGAGGACATCGCGAGTGCAGCCGTCCTGTCAAACTTTCCGTGCCGTACCGTCTCGAATGCGATTCGAGCTTGCAAGCACAGCTGGTTCGCATGCTCTGCTCCCAACGGCAGATACAGCCGCTTATTCTGTCGATTGCGAGCGGGTTTAGACCGATTTTTCTTCGATACAGGCATACAGCCAAATCAGTCCGTCAAGGGCGTCAGTGCGACGAAAGAGGCTCATAAAGGCAATTATTTGTATTTGATTGTACAACGTGCGCGGCCCGGCAAACCGAGCCGCGCACGTTTCGTGCTGCGTGGTCGATCTATCCATTCGGTCGCCCACAAATGTCCCGCCAATTAAAAACGTCGGAGGACGCGTCGCGCCTCGTTGTGCGTAAGAAATCGCCTGGCGTCCCTCTCCTACACCCGATACGTCCGGCGGACTTAATGCTGTCGACGCTGCGCCGCGCTCCCTTCTCCGCTCCTGGGTGGATCTACGAATGGAAGCTCGACGGGTTCCGGCTCTTGGTTAGCAAGACCGGAGAGGTAGTCGAATTGTTTTCCAGGCCTGGTAACCTGCTGAATCGGGCATTCCCCGAGTTGGTCGAGGCCGTCGCCGAAGTGGACGGCAGTTTTGTATGGGATTGTGAATTGACCATTGGAGCCGCGCGGGGCTCTGATGCCTTTGAGCGCGTTCGATCACGAGCGTGTATGTCTGTGGCGCCGCGCGTGCGCGCGGCCGCTCAGCGTTATCCAGCGCGAGTCTGCGCCTTCGACATACTTGCGATCGGCAAACGCGACTTGCGCGGGTTGCCGCTGCGTGAGCGCAAACCGATATTACGCGACAGCTTTGACGATACGCCTAATCTGCTTTACGTCACTGGCATTCCGGACATCGGTGAGCTGGTATTCGAGCAGGTTGTCGCGCATGATTTCGAGGGGATGGTTGGAAAGCGCCTCGATGCGCCATATCAGCGAGGACGGTCAAACAATTGGGTCAAGGTGAAGAATCAGGCTTATTCCCGTCAGGCGGCACTGGGATTTCGATGAGGCCGTGCTCAGGTACGTCGCACGCCGCGCTATTCATTTTGGGGACAAGTAATGGAAAGAACCTTCGAACAGACGATTGCAGACCTTCGGATGCTGCTGCGCGACGAGCCGCCATGCACGACGGCTGACATAACTGACAGCGCTGTCGTGTACCTAGTTGGTGGCCGCATAAAAGGCGTGTTCCTAAGCGCGGACGAACCGGAGGGACTCGATGAACCGTTCGCAGTCGATGCGTGGTTTGTCGGACAGGTAGAAGAGAACCTGACCGATTGGTTTGCGAACCCCCGGTTCTCACACCGGCCAACGCTGCGCAACTGGACGCTCGATGCGCCTCCACTTGAATCCGCCGTGGGATGAGGGCGGCCGGCGAGCACCTGTAGGGAAAACGAGCCGAAAGTCGGCTAGGGTTGCAAGGCGCTCGCGCCGAGAATCTGGATCAAACTCCGAGCGTTGCGCTGGCCCTGATCCTCGAAGTTGTTGTTGAATACCACATGCGTTCGCTCTACTTTCTCTGCAATGCCTTGAATCCGGCCGGCAAGCTCCCCTAGTTCATCGTCGTTATAGTCATAATTGAAGCGAGATGAGGCCGACGCCGCATCCTTGATGTTCCACGTCTCATGGTTGCGACCGTGCAGACGGATCAATGCGAGACTGGGGTTCGTTGTCTCCCATACGGCGGGTATCGAATTCGCCGAGGTGTTTGGCTCGTCTACGACGACGTTCACCAGACCGCGCTCGCGCTCCATCCCAAGCGTGGCGTCCCGCGCTCTGTCGGAGAACCACGACTGGTGCCGAAATTCGGCTGCGAGCGTGAAGCCTTCCATCACGTCGGCGCAATGCTCGACATGAGCGCGTCCGTCTTCGTTATTGACTACCCAAGGTGCGAACTGGAAGTGAACGGCACCGAGCTTCCCTGCCTTCCTGAGAGGCTCTATCGCTTCGATATAGCGACGCCATAGCTCGCGAAGTATTTCCCCCGGTGTGTCCTTGTAGTACAGGTTTTTTTTGTCGCTAGCCGGGAGCGCTGCCTGGATATCTTTCGGAAGCTTGGTGCGGTCGGTTTGATGCCCGGTAAAAAGACGAAACGCCTTGATGTTGAACGTAAAGTGAGCAGGCGTGCGCTCAGCCCAAAGCACCGAATTGGAGGCGCTTGGCATTGCGTAATAGCTCGAATCCACTTCGACCAGAGGGAACTGAGTGGCGTAGAAACGTAGCCGTGCTTCCGCGCTGGTGCATCCAGGCGGATAAAAACGCTTGCTCGCAATAAGGGTCGGGTCAGTCCAGCTCGCGGTTCCGATAGCAATAGTCATTCAGCCCTCCGAGGCCCAACATGCCCCCGCGCGTTCGCACACAGGTAGGAGGCGAATCTACAACAAAAAAAATTGTCGAGATTCACTTAAGTCTGAACAGTTGTAGCGGTCTGGCCAGCGTTTGCCGCAACAGTGCTCGTCTAACTCTGAACCGCTCGTTCACCTAATTCTGAACTATCCGGCTTTTGGTTCAGTTAACTCTGAACTATCCACCGTCACTTCCGACGTCAGAAGTAGCAGACCGAACCGGCCCGACAGACCTCTTGTCTCATCCGTAAAAGAATGGGCCCAAGATTTCCGAGCAACATGATCGTCGGCGGAAGCTGGCGTAGATCCTGACGAGCCTGGCACATGCGCTGCTGACTTCAAAGTAAGGAGGTAGCCGCCATGAACACGACTGAACATGTACCGACCCGTGATCCGCTCAAGGAGCCACCGCTGGTCCGCGCGCTGCTGAGGGCTCGATACTATCTGACGATTCACGACGGCATGACCGTGACCGCCGAGGGCAAATCGTGGCCGCTTGATTTCGGATTCCTGCTGGCAGAGATTGACGCGGCACTGCAGGGCGCGGATTACGATACGACACAGCCGATGCTTGCGCCGATCAGACCAGAGGAGCTGGGCGAGGCAGAGGACCTGGACGATGCAGGCGACGTAGACGATGAGGACGATGATGACGCGTGAGCTGTTCGAGCGGGAACTGTCGTCCTTGCTTCGTCAGCGCACGGCCGGCACTATTGCGCTACTTTCTGACAGTCTGGCAGCTTACTGGGACGGTCACGCCGTGGTCTACGCCTTTCTCTGTGAGCACGGATCTGGCTCGGTGGACGAAGAATTCGACCTTGACGACTACGTGTGGGAAGAATGGCAGCCGCCGCTGGAAGCATGGCTTGCAAGCCCCGTTTTCGAGTTCCGACCAGAAGTGTTCCAGTGGCTGGCCGATGCGCCGCCGTTTGACGCAGGCCCATAAATGCCGGCCGCTGGAACTCGGCGTGCCCGCGTCGCACCCGCCCGCCCGCTAGCGCACCTGGCGAAATGCCCACCGTCATCGAGCCAGAACTGGCGACGCTTGTTGACCGCACGCCTGCAGGCGGTGACTGGTCATATGAAATTCACTTAACTCTGAACTATCTGTAGCTTGGCGCATAGGGATTACCGTTACTGTCTCTGCATCCGTGCGAAGCAGCTTGCGACTGAATGTCGACTACAGCATTGTCCCAGTCTTTCTTGGCGTTGCGTGATTCCACGTGCATGTCGTGTATGCACGAACGCTTGCAGTCGGGCAATGCCTCGGGAGTGTCATGATCGCAAGCGGCGAGACACTGTTTCGTATCTTCATTATTCTGCTGCCCCCGGTCTTGGTGGTCGCGACCAGCGGCATAGGCTTGCTCGGTGTAGTCGTGGCAGTCGGCGTGACCGGTCTCAGCAATGCAACCGACGACGACCAGTGCGAGCGCGATGCGTAATAAGCGTCCGATGTAGCCCTGTCCGTAGCTTGTGTCCATCGCCTCACCTCGTGCTGACCCGCTGCGCCTGCGCTCGATTCGCGAGCAAGCCCGGTGCGACGCAGCCACCGATGAGGAACGTCCACGCGTTGCGGCCTGCATCCGGTTTCAGTCCATGCCTTTCTGCTGTTTCTGTCCGGTACCGTAAGTATTGTTATGCTGCTGCGCGCGCCGCAAGCAGTCGTTCTCGGAATTCATGCCATCAGTCTCGCACATTGACGTGGACTTTTGATGGACCTTTTCGCACGTGTCGGCCGTCCTACGCCCCACGTCGTTACAGGTCGTGTCCTGGTTGTTCGTTGTCTGCGCGACACCGTGATTCGCGAACGCCGTCAGCGCGAAGGCCAGCGCAAGCAAAGGGGCTTTCATGGTCGGTACTCTGGTGTAAGCGGGACAACGTGCGTCCCATGGATCCAGCGTAGGACTTGCGATGCGGCGTTGTCCGTCAACCTCGATGCGTGGCGCGACAGGCCGGCTCTTAGGTGCTGACAAGTGAGCAAAGCCACTGTACCCAGTGCTACGCGCTCCGCTCTCTATCACCATACGTTTACAACACGACGTTGCAGCTCTCCGGAACGTCAGCCCCCTTGCTCGCCTCCCGAAGCCGCCTAGACACCGCAGAAGATTCAATGGCGGTCGTCGCAGCAAAAATCGCCGAGCTGCTCGCTGTCGCGCATGCAACCGACCACTATCGTTAGAAACGGCTGCGGAGTCGCGTTGCGCGCTCGACGCTCTGAGCCCAACTAGGTCTGTCTGTAAGTGATTGTGCAGGCAGGGTATTTTTGACCGCCACGGTGGCAAGCGCAGCGTGGGAGTTCAAACTTTGGCGGACAAAGTTCAAAGTTGACTGAATCTCGACAAAAATGGGGCACTTCCAACGTCAGAAGCCCGCCAGGCTTTGCAGTCTGGCAAGGCGCGCCGCAGAATGCCCGTTTCGCACAGAACGCACCATTATTGGAGTAATGATGCGAAGTACAAACAATGCGTAATTATAACTACGGTTACCTTTACGCGCGGACCAGCCGGGCGTTAGACTAACGCCTCTCGATCAACCAGCGATAGCCATGGCGCGCCCGAGAACAACCTTCACAGACGATGAGCTGCGCGGCATCCTGGACGCGGCCACGCAGGCGCAAACACGGTCTCCCGACCATAACGCCGCTTTCCTAGACGATTTCATAACGGGCGTTGCGCACGCAACTGGCCGCCTCTACGGCCAGCCGACCTACGTTCGGCTGCTCGACGCGTCCGGCATCACTCGCCGGCCGTCTGCGCCGACGTGGTCGGCTGCGATCGCGCGCGTCCGGGCGCGCCTCCCGTCACCGGCGCGGCAGACAGCGCTGCCCCCGCCGATCGTGCAACCCGAACAAGGACAAATGGCCGAACGCCTTGCGCTACCGCCCGGACGAGCGGACGAGCGCAACAGCGAGACAGCGGAATGGAAGGTCCGCACGCAGGTAGCGGAGGCTTCTCTCAGCGATGCCTACCGGCAAATCCAGCGGATCGAGACACAGCGCGACGAAGCTTTGCGCCGCCTCGCGACTGCCGACGCTCGAGTGGCCGAAAATGAACGGCGCCTACGTGAAGTGGCAGCGGAGAAAGATGCAGTCGCGGCGACGCTCACAGAGCGCGTCGACGCGTTGATGGCTGCGGAGGGAAGACTGGCGGGACTCGAACGACATCTGCGGCTGCAAACCGACCGGCTGAGGACTGAACTTTCGCAGCAAGTCAGTCACTACAAAAATCGTCTCGAAACGGCGGAAAAAGCGCTCGACCGCGAGCGTGGCCAGACCGATGCACTGCGGCGGGTGTTAGGGAATCGTGGGCCGCAGAGCGAGGATGGCTCGGGCAGACAGGCCACGTGAGCCGGGCGCTCAAGCTTTCTTTTGTGCGGTCTGCGGCTTCAGCGGCTTGCGCGTCATTGGTTTGGCCGACGCCGGCCGCACTGCGGCGAGAAGATCGGCTTGTAGTTGCGCGTTCAACGCGTGTGCCGCTTTTAGTTCCTCGCGCGCAGCGGTCATCTCATCCACCGCGCGGGACTGCGCGGTATCTGCCGCAGCTTTAGCCTGAAGCGCGCCTTCTAGCTTTGCACCGGCGACCGCGGCCGTTTGCTCAGAGGCAAACCGCGCGTCGCGCTCCTGTTGGAGTTCCTGCCGTAGTTCGTCAAGTTCCTTTTCGAGTCGCGGCATGCTTTCGAGGCGTAACAGTGCCTTCGCAAGCTCCGTCCGGGCGGCTTCGGCCGCCTGTCGTTCCGCCGTCGCCTCCTGCCGTGCAACGTCGCGCTCAGCTTCCACTTCCCGAAGCTGCCCCGCCAGTGTTGCCTTGTCCGCATGCGCCGTTTCTAGCGCGCTAGTGAGATTATCGACAACAAGCGCTTGCCGCTCATTCTCCCGAATCAGATCTTCGTTCGCCTGATTTGCTGCATCCAGTTCACCGTTCAACTCCGACTTGCTGCGCGCCACTTCGGCGGCAACAAAGTCCAGGAGGCCTTTTTGAAGGGGCGGTGGCAGAACTACGGGAGGATCGGACGGACGTACCTGCGCCTCCGCCCACGCCTGGTAAAACTTGAGTACGGTCGCCATCGAGCCAGCACCTAACCGCTCGCGGATCGCTCTCGCGGTCGGCTTGCTACCAGAATCGCGGATCGCCTCAGCGGCGCGACTGACTTGCTCCTGCGTGATGCTGGGCTCGCGTGCCATAACGTAACTCCTATCGTGGTCGTTATGATACGTTATGAAATGTGAGCCGTCTGCCTGGTCAGCGGAGCGTGTCCCTCAGTCGCTTTTCCGCAGCCGCGCGACGGCGCGCTTCGGAGGCGTCGTTACGGCGCGTCTCGTCTGCGCGCTTCGCCGCGTCCAGCATTCTTTCCGCGCGGACGAGGACCCATTGGCGCATTGGTTTTCCCTTCGCCATCTGCCGCCTGATGAACCTGCGAGCCTCAGCGTTATTTCTTGCGCACTCGTCTAGCTGCTCCATTCCGTATGCCGTGAGTTCGCTGAACAGATAAAGGCTGGCGAGGGCCGCGACCAAGAGCGCAAGGCCACCCAAGATAATGAAGGCCAACATATTTTTCCTTTTTGTGGATTTCCAACGTCAGAAGCGGCCCATCACCGCCCCAGTTCTTTGCCCGATCGGTTTTTCGGTTCCCAGTCCGCGTGACCGTAGTGGTATTGGACCCGGTACTGCCCGCCCACAGTGGGCCTTGCCTCGCCGTCCGCGAGCTGGTGAACGGCGACGGTCTTGCGGCCGATGTCTTGCACCGCATGGCGCCCGCTGACCAGCAGGACGCTGCCCGTATAGAGACCGCGATCCACATTGAGCCTTTGGGAAACGAGACCGCGCGCATCAAGTTCGCGGGTAATGTCGTCGGGAAGCCCCGTCTCTTGGGACAGCGGCTTGCCCTCAATCCGGCGAACCTCAGCCTGCAACAGCGCAGTGATACGGGGTGCTAGTTCAGGGTCCATTGCCATGGACGCGAGCGCCCTGTTCAACGCCGATTCGTTGGAGGAAAGGAATTGCGTCACCTTCCGCAGATCCGTCGTGACAGCGTCGCCGTATATCGGCCTTGTCTTTTCGATGGCTTCGGAGGGAATTTGCCCCCAGTGGTCGATCATCATTGCGATGTCGATGGCGTCGCGATACATCACACTTGCATCGTTCCACCGATCGGCGTTCGCCAGCATCTTTTCGGCATAGAGGTCGACTCGGGACAGCGTCGCCACGGGAATGCCTGCAATCCTCTGCCCGCTAAGCGGGATGCGCCCTTCGAGAACGATTTCCAGTTTGATCGGCCGTTCTCCTTCGCCGGCATTAAGGACGGCGGAAATCTTGTCCCGGTCCTTTCGAACGTCGCGGAGCAACGGTATCGGCTCCTTCGCTAGTTTATTTATATCTTTGTCGGAAACGAGCTCGCGGATCTGACGATAGCCTTCTGTCGTGCCGACAAGAAAGTCGATATCAACCGACTCCCGGTACTCGTTGGTCGCAAGCACAATTGCCGTGCCGCCCCCGAAAAAGCATCCGGCGCGCTCCAACACGTCCGCGTCCAGCTTATCGAGGACCCGGATGATGTTTTGATGGTGTTTGCGATTAAACATGCAAGTGCCCGTGCCCCACGTCATTGGTAAGTCGTTCAATCAGCGCGCGCTCGTGAGGATCAAGCGCGCGCTGATCGACAAAGCGCCAGTTGCGCTCATAAAGCGCAAACGCGTCCGCATCGCTAAGAACATCGTCGCCCGGACGATTCCATGCGATGAAGCGCAATTGCGGATAGTCGTTGACCCGTACCATCTTGACACCCGAAACGGAATGTGTTTGTTCTAGTATGCCAAAAAGCGCTGGTCCGGTCCAGATGACGCGTCCCCGAAGAACCGGCCCGCGAAATCGCCCAGCCACGGCACAAGTCAGAAGTGGGCGAACCACTGCGCGACAGCGGGCGCGGCCACGATCGCGACCGCCTGCAATGCGGCGCCGGCCGACCACGCTAGAAACCCGACGCCGGCAATCTTGAATGTGCCCTCATGATCGCCAGACGATCGCACGAGTGCCTTGACGCTTGCACCGATCGCCAGCACTGCCGGAACGGTTGCAACAGCAGCGCGAATCCACGCGCCTTCGTGCGCCCGAGCGACGGCGATCGCGCCAAGGGCGATGATTTGCAACAACATCAGGCCAATCACGAGAACGAGGAGCAAGGCCGCACGCTTGTCGTTTTCCTGTTGCATCAATGCCGAACAGTTAGTGTTCATCTTGAGCAGGTTACCTACGAGAACGGAACTGTTTTGGGTTATACACTGCGCCTCTCCAGTCGCTATTTTGACGCAATCCACGCTTTACCCAGCGACGGGTTCTCCAGGCGCTCAGCAGGCTGAAAACCGAGACGAAAAGAGCGATTAATGAGATGCCATTAACGGCGTTGAGCCATTGGAAAAAGGCCGCGAGGCCATCGCTGATAGTTGTCGAACTCATTGGTCCACCTAGATTCGAAGCTCCGCGCGCCGTTTGATGACGGGGCGCGGAGCAATCAGAAACCGCCCTATTTCGTGTTCAAGCCCATCGCATAGGCTTGTCCGCGAGCTTTGCTGTAACCCTGCGCGGCTGACTTTCCGACTAACTCGACAAACTTGGAATGGTCTTTGGGCACCCCTTGGCCGAAGTTGTACATCTGTCCGAGCAACCACTGGCCGCAGGCGTCCCCGTCGTCGGCTAGTGGTTGAACGTCTGCGAGCGTACCTTGGAAATCGCCTTTGACATACTTCTGGAGGCCGTGGCGATATGCAGGGTTCTGTTCACATTGGTCGCTTGCCTGCTGCTGTGCCACTGCCGGCGATGCAGCCACGAGAGCGACTGCCAATACGATTACCGCCTGTTTCAGTTTCATGTGTTTCATGTTTCTCCTTGGTGAAATGTTCGAGTCGCGCGGTTAAATCGAGTGCGCCGGAACAACCACGAAACCCGGATCGCAGTGTTCACCGGCGGTTTCGTACGCCTCGCCATAGTGTTTGAATACGCCCGCTTCAGTCATGACAGAAGTAGTACTAACGTCGCCGTCCCGAGGGCAAAGATACTGCCCGTCGAACGTCTTTACGATCCAGCCCTTCGCGTCGCTCATCTGTTTTCCTGTGTCTCAGCGCTCCTGCTGCTGATTGCCTTCCAGAGATGCCAATTGACGCCCACGGCGAATTCGCCGCCGCCCCGTCCTGATAGGCTCGGGAATAGTGCGAATCCACCGCTGCCTGCCGCACTCTTTAGCTCGTAGCTCAAGTGGACATTAAGGAGCGAGACCGCTCCATCTGCCGTCGCATCATCAAACAGAACGAGGATTGGAACCGCCTCCTGACCACGAGCCAATGCATCTTTGATTGCCGTCCAGGCAGGCCAGACCACTTCCAGTTTCGCACCTGTGATAACAGATAGCTCGACTGTTGCCGTCTGCGTGGATACTGCACACTGTCGACGTTTCGCTCTACTGCGTCTGAACAACGCACGAATAGCATCGTCAAGCTGACTCTCTGATAGATCGAGTTTGACTTTTGGCTCAGTGAAACCCGGCTTCGGAAGCTGGTGCTCTGCGTAGTAGAAGTCGTCTCGGATCGCTGAAATTAGCCAATCATTAGGCATTTCGTGTTTTCCTATCCGTCACAGAAACGATTCGCGCGAACGATTTCGTTCAGCAATCTCGCCGGCCGTCATCCGGCGCACCGACTGCGCTTCAATGCGCCACTCAGAACCATCGGCGAGCTGCGCGAACAGCGCACTTTCAATTCCGAGTTCGGGAAGCGCAAAGCTGCGAACGGCGGACACCACAGCAGCTGCAGTCGGCTCAACCGCGCGAATCGCAGTTTCGGCCTCGGCAAGCCGTTCGTTGTTTTTGAAAAGCTCGGGCATCGTGCTTTCTCCTTGTTTTCCGTTCCCTCTAGCTATTCTTTCCATGCGCACGATTTCAGGCTTTCGTTCATACGGGGCCAGCCCCACATGCCGACACAAGCCACAACGACTAGCACCAACCCCGGCCAGTCGGGCAACAGTCGGTCAATAAACGAATGGATTTCCAGCAGGCGAAGCGCGCCGACCAATAGGCAAAGGACGCTTGCCGCAGCCGACGCGATAAGCAATAGGATGGAAAGGCACTCTTTGATAGTCCACTTCCGATCCTGGGCGGGTAACTTGTTGCTCATGTCGATTTTCCGTGGTCGTATTTCGCGGCTTTTTCTCGCTCGACAGCCATGCCCAGGCAAAGAAGGGCCGTTGCGCCCACCGCGCAGCTCACTATCGTAGCGATGGAGAAAGATAGATTGTCGAAGCCGCCGTTGCCGCGTCCCATATCAATAAACATTGAAGGGACAAAAACTAGTCCAGAGAGGCCAAAAACCCAAAGACAAACGGTTTGCATTTTTTGCGTGGGAGTTTTCATATTTTCCGATTACTTTGAATGTTTCGTCTTGCGACTCTTCGCGTCTTCGCTTGCAAGCTTCAACGCAGCGGCTTTCGTGGGCGCGCTACCGACTCGCTCGCTGTTGAAGCGGATCACCCACGGATTACCAAACGGAGTCACCGGTTCCTGATGCTCCACGGTGTATCCACGCGGAAGTATTTGCTTTTTTGCCGCCACGTCATTTTCCGAGGTCAATCGTTACGCCTTGACGGCAAGTATTTACGTTCGATGGCACGCTCCAAAAAGACGCCACCGACCACTACCGCTACCGCTACCGGCACGCCAACCCACCACGACAAGCCCGCGCTTCGACATGTCCATAGAATCGCAAGAGCAGCCGCGCATCCCGCCAGAGACAGGAGCACCGTCCAGCCTGGCAAAAAGCCCGCACCTTCATTTTGGTTCTTCATTCTCTATGCCCTCTCGCTGGGTCGATACAGTGCCTGCAAGCGCTCACGGTCGCCTGCGTTCTGCCATCCGCTTGTCAGATGGTCCCACATAGCAAAAGCGCCCATCGCCATGCATGTGAGCAAATGCCTCTCGTCGGAGTTCGCGGTCTCTTGTTGCATAAGGCGTGTGATTTCGGATTCCGCTTCGCGAGTGACTTGGGCATATGACCAGCGCTTTTGATAGCTCATTGTTTTCCTTGTCACGCAACAGTGCGCCACATTTGCCGCGAATCAATTTTTTTCTTGTCGTTGGCGCTCAAGTAGCTCGAAGCTTGCCGCCAGCCATCCGTTTCGCCACAGTTCGAAGTCAATGCTCGTCTCCGGGTATGGGTTGTCGGTAATCTCTCGGTCAGCCTCGAACGACTCGCGCCCTTCAATGAAGGAGGGTTCATCTTTCGGCTTGTCAACGTGCATATAATCCTCTCAGGGCGTTCGCTATTTTCGCTATGCCGACCTATCCGGTGTTTTCCGATGACTAGACGGATGCGCTGAACCGTGCCACGTCTTCGTCAGTGACCCAACTGGCGGCGACTCTCGCCGCGACACGTCGCGCCGTCGCAAGCACATCACCTTGAGCTATCCGCTCTACAATCGGCGGCTCCTGCATGCCAGCTTCAGCGCCGATCAAATCGTCGGCGGGACGGGTAAATGAGATTCCAGTAGCGATCAGCAGATGGAGTAGGTCTTCGTTCCTATTCAGCACGTCGAGCGCGTGAATGTCCACGGCGGCCTTGCCATCCTCATCTGCGAAAGCACCGATACACGCGCGCAGGTTCAGTTCTTTGTCTGCCACTTTTCCCTTCCTGTTTAAGTTCGTCTGGTTTCCCGCTATGTCATTAGCGCGTCTTTGCGCCCGACGATGAAAAGAGCCACGATAGCCGCGCACGACACAATCGCGGCACCGTCCACGAGTTGATAAATCAGGTGACTCTGCGCGTTCCGCATGAAGAGTTTTCCTATGCCTTTTCAGCAAGATTGGCGAGGGAATGACAGAGACTGGTGCCGCGCTCCAGCTCCGCATTCAGCACGCGACGCAAAGCCGCCGTATGTTCAGGCGTCGATCTGGCGACAGAGAGCAATTCCGCGAGCGCTGCATCGAGACGCTTCTCGTTCTCGCGATACTCTTCAGAGCCACCAAAGAGCCGGTGAGCGAATGAGAACCCACGCTTGATCCCCTCGAAAACACCGACCGCCGCCATCAACCTGCGAATTTGAATCTCTTGCGGCGGTACGTCGGTTTCCAACAGGACGAAGTATGGAGCGTCGCCATTTGGTAGCGGACGCGAGTAACGCTCGTCGCGGGCGTCGCTCACATAGGTATAAAGCGTCATGGCGCTGCCCTTCAGTTTTCCGTTGTTAGTTGGCGCGTGCGCTGCTGCGTCGGCTCTGCCTCAAGCCTGCGCCGATAACCAGCAAGGCAACGCCAATGATGAGCAACCACAGCGGCAATCGCATGCCTAAGATGGCGCACTCGGACAGCGCATTGAAAATCGACTCAAAGGCGGCATCGGGCGCAGCGGGGCCAGCGATGAACAGCAGGACAGCGCCGTAAAGCGACAACGCAGCCGGAAAAATCCAGTAGCCGAACACCTTGCGAATGTCCTCGATCATTTTCACGATGATCCAGACGATGACCGCTGGCACGGCGACTATGAGCAAAATCAGGTCAAGCATCTTTTGTCCTCGTTTTCCGAGTTAATGCTGCGTCAAGCCTTCGATGGCCGACAACGTTTCCCGGCCATTGATCGAGAGATCCAACATAGTGGCGACGTCGGCATCAAGTTCGAACGTCACCTCAAGGGTCGAATCGTCGTATCGATACCCGATGACCAACCTCCCCGCGAATTCTTTGTTTGCCCTTCGTGCCCTCAGCGTCACGCCGGAAAGCGCTTCCGCCTGATCGCACAACTCATCGAAGTCATCTTCCGATTGAGCGACAATCCTCAATTCGAGACGCTTACCCATGTCTTTTCCGATTCAACCGTTGCTGCTGCTGATACCAAACGCGAGCCCGGAAATCCCCGCAAGAAAGGTTACGAGACAGACACCTTTGAGGGCTAATATGGCGGTCGGATCGGGAGCGGGCAATGCCTCGTAGTGCGCCGTTGCAACTTCGCTAATGCAGGCGAATCCCACTGCGCCTGCGGCCATCATCACTGCGCCAACCTTCTTGGGCATATTCATGTTCATTCCCGTTTTCCGACCCATTACATGTGCCACGCACGGTTCGCTGCGTTGTACGCATTGCTCGCGAGCGACTTCAACCAAGAATACGTCTCGACGTCCGTCACGCCCATTACGACGAGCATCACCACAGTGGCGACGATGACACCTTTAACTACTCTATGCTCGCTGCTTTGCATGTCGCGCATTTCCTGTTTTCCGACCCGTTAGAGGCGACCGCTTAGCCGCTCGGCAGCGACCATTTTGTTCACGATGTTTTCCGATTCAAAATAGGGCTTGCCGCGTCACGCGCCAATGCCGAACTGGCGATGCCAGAACGCGTGAACGCGAGCGCTCATGAACATGGCTGCGGACACCGATCCGCCGATGGTACTGGCGACCGGAGCAGGCAAACCCAACCCGTCAAGCGACAATCCCCCAGCAAGTGAACCTGCGGCGAGAGCCGATACGATCCGGCACGTCTGTGCTTTGTATGTTGGTGTCATCTATCTCTCCTGTTTTTCTATGCACCGTGCGCCGGACAGTAACCGCCCGCTGCACGGAGAGTTTTCCTAGTGGACGCGCGCGGGATACATAAAATCCGCTTCGGGCGTGAATTCGTACCGGGTCGGGTCGCCTTCGAACACAACATAACCCTCGATGTTGTTCTCACGGAGCGCTTGCACGCTGCGGTGGGCACTCGCGACGGCGAATTCGTCAAGGACGCCAGGCCCGACCGACTTCTCGCCTGTCGAGACTCCATCGCTCTCGATCAGGAGAACCATGTCATTCGCGGAGCCGACCTTTCGGCCGAAGATTTGCTTCTTCATCGCAGTTTTCCTTGGTCAATCGGTGACGGCTTCGGCACGGAATTCGATGCTCAACGAAACCATCGAATCCTTTCCACACGACGGACATGTAACCTGATCGACAAAACCGGACAGATCACCTTCGGCGCACGCTCCTGCGGCTGCGCTTTCAAAGCGATTGTGTTGCTTGCACCAAGGGCACTTCCAGTCGTCAATTGATTTTGTCGTGCGCGGCATGTCGTTTTCCGTCGTCAATTGAAGCGGTTCCACTCGGCGTAGATCGCGCCAAACACCGTGGGAACAACCTCGTGTCCCTCAAGCGAGACCGGCCGGTCGTCTTTGGGATAGCCCATCGCGGGCGACGCCCGCAGCATTCCGAGCATTCGAGCGCTGTGTTTTCCCGTGGCCGCTACTTCATCGAGGACTTCCGCCTCGATCTTATGAATCAGCGCCCACGTGAGGGTTCCAGCGGCCCGGTGGCGTCGCACGGCCGCAGGCACAGCCGCTTTAAGGTCCGCGTCAGCGGCATACATGGCGTCCATTCTTTCTCCGCGTTTATGTCTGGCCCACGCGACCCGCGTGAGCGTTTTCCGATGCCCGCCGAAGCGGGCGCTGTAGTTAGATTGCGAAGAAGAATTCGTGGGCGCAGAGCGTGTCCAGCGATTCATCGAGCGTCGTTTGAGCCGCTTCGTGAGAATGGCGACCATTGGGCCACACGGTGTCAGGCCCGGCGAGAATCCCATTTGCCCATTCCGCTTGCACGATAGCGTTATGCAATTCTTCTTCGTCGGGATACCACTTTCCATCGAAGCCGAGCGCCTTCGTTTCTCCGAAATATCGCGTTTGCATCGTCACTCCCCTTCGGGTTATCGGCACCCGTGCGCCGACCATGAACCACATTATACCGTAGCCGGTTACGGTATCAAGCCTTTTCTTCTGGCTCTGGTAGCTGCTGCACCAGGTATTTCAACGCGGCCCGCCGCGAGCCTGCCACGCCGGTTGCAACCAACGCATCGAGCTTCGCCAGTTCGTCAGCGTCCAGATGCGCCTCTACGCGCCCACCGCCCGCGTCAGCCAGCGCCTTGCGCTGTCGCTCCACGCGATCCTTGCCGGTGTAGTCGTAGTTGGGGGGAACCTGTTTCTTCGAAACCATCTGCTTACCTGCGATAAAGGCCGCATCGAGCGGCCTGTGAGTCGATTTACGGATGCACTCCACGGCAGGGAGCGCATCCATCAAGCGGCTGTTTTCCTACAGTTTCGGGCGGCGAGTGCGCGAAATGGCTTTCAGCCAAAGATCGCGACGTGTAGCTTCTCGATTTGCTAGCATGCCCAGCGCCGAAACGCCCAACAAAGCGATGGCAAGCGGCCAGTTGCCGTACACGATGAAAGCAACTGCTCCCGTACAGCCGACGCCGGTCAAAACGCCGGCAACGTATTTTTCATCCATGATTTTTGTTTTCCGTTGTTGCCATGTGCTTTCATCGCCGTTTTCCGTAGCACCTTACGGTGCGGTGAGTGACGGCGATTCAGCCGCCGATAACAGAATGCGGAGCCCGTCATTTGTAGGGAGCGGCCACGGACGCGCCTTGCAAATAGCGTCTCGATACTCGGTTAGGAAAGCCGATAGAAATTCAATGTCGTCCCGCAGATATCGCCGCTGTGCGGCGTCGTCCACGCCCTCAAGCGCATATTGCGCAATGTGCTCGATCCGATCCGCCAGCTTGCTCGCTGTCGTTAGTGTTCGATAGTTCGCGCCATCTAACCCGACGCCAGCGGCCAGCCATCCGTTTATCGACTCGATTGTTTGTGCCAAAGCACGAACGACTTCCAAAACCAGTTTCTCCAACGACATTACTTTTCTCCCTGCCGGGGTGAGGATTTCCCTTCACGTGGCGACTCACCAGCCGCCGATAGGGTTGGAATCCGAAAGAGAAAGCCGCAGGATCGCCATCGTCGTGTCGGGCGCATCAACCACCACCCGGCGAGCCCGCTTTTTCCCCTTCCGCACGATGACTTCTGCAACGGAGCATTGAACGTTCGTTTGCTGTACGGCGGCGGCAATCGTCGCAGCGTGTCGCCCTTTAAAAATTCTTTGCATTTTATTTTCCGACCCGTTAGAGGCGACCGCTTAGCCGCTCGGCAGCGACGGCCGCGTTTTCCAGAAGCTCACGGCCAAGCGCCTGTACGACCTGGTGGCCAGCGTTCTCAGGCGTCGCCGGCAGCCCAATCAACACACAGGCAGCGTCGAACGACTGGCGCTTCTGCGCATCGTCGCTCTGCTTGGCGGCATCCGGGTCTTGCATGACGTAAAACCCATGCTTGCGCAGTGTTCTGAAGGCAATCGACAGATTCTCCGCCCAGCGCTCGCGCTCGTTGTCGATGGTCTGGTCGAGTGGGTGATTGTTCATCGCTTGTTTTCCGATCAGTCAGGCTTGATAAAGCGGACGTTGCTATTCGCAAGCAAAGCCGCCGCGTCAGCATCGGTGTAGGCGTCGCGAAGCTGGCGCATATCTGCCCCCGCAACGACAAACTGCGCGCCTGCCTGTGCGACAGAGATTGTTCCGCCCGGATGCCCGCACGACAGCAGGTTGAGATATTCGTCGTTGGTGAGCTTGAGCGCTTCATATTCAGCGGCCTTAACGTCGACCGCGCCGGTCGGAGCGAAAGTTTGTGTCTTGTTCATTTGCCGGTTCTCGGCTGGCTACCGGCCAGCGCGCGGAGCGCAATCGCGCCAATGTTTTCCGAGTCACAGAAACGTTACCTGCTGGCCGATGATCTTGACCATTTTTCGCCCCCATTTGCGGTCTCCCTGGCTCTTCCTAACTCGCACCCACGCACCGTCCGACAGGTCGGCTTGCGCGTCAATTTCATATTCGCCCAGGAAAAACGTTTCCTTGGGCGTTCGCTTGCTTTCTCGCACGAAAAGCAAAACAAACACGGCTACTACAGGAGTCAGAACGGCAAAGAAGACGAACAGCATGTGTCCAAAGTCAGGAGGCATTTTTTCAGTCCTATTTTTTCGATGGTTGACGGGTATGGATGGTGTGTAGATTCACAGCCAGTTTTCCGATTCGTCAGCTAGTCGATGTTTCAGGTGTTGCCTCAGCAGCGAATACGGACGCGTGCACATAGGCGTAGACGCCGAGGAAACCGAGAACGAATTCGGCTACCGTTTTCCACGATTCGGTTCCGTACAAGACACTCCACATGCCCAGCGAAGCAGCGACGATTCCGCCCAATAGACCGATGATTCTTACGATGGTCGCAGGCCACGAATATTGCCGCTCAATCGCGAGCGACGCCATGATTTGGGCGACGGTCGTCCACAGCGCTCCGGTCAAAACCGCGAAAAGCGCAAAACCGCCCAAAGCTTGAGCCACAGCGCCAAACTGGTAAGCGGTGCCGACTTCAACCGTGAGGTCATAACTGGCATACGCCGCGAGAACAGCCGCCGCGACATACGCCCCAGTTGAGATTCTCACCTTCATAGCAATGCTCCTTGTTTTCCGTGGTTACGCCGAGTCGGCGTTGCGCCGGAGCTGTGCCCGCTGAAATGCCCGAAGGCAATAGGCTGGATTCTGCAATCCGAACGGAATGTGGTCGTATTGACGGTACTCATCATCGAACAGACTCTTAAATCCACGCCGCTCTGCCTTGATCCTAAGTTTCGCGTATCGGCGTCGATTGAACCACCCATTGACAGCCGCATAGACCGGCATGCCGGGACTCGAACGGCGTCCGCTGCCGCAAAGCACTACGCCTACGACGAGACCTAACAAGAATTCTTCCATAGCTTCGACGTTTTCCGTTGTGTCAGACCCAAGGCCAATTGCGCTGCATTTTGCGATGGGCTTTCGGTTTGTTCTGCCGTTTGACCGACCACCGTCCCCAAAGCGCAAAACTGGCTAGGGCGATGGCGATTAGCTCAAGCGTGAGTTCTACGACGTTCACAATGTTTTCCTTGTCGTCAGCGGTCAGTGTGGCTTGAGTAAATCGCGAAACGACGGTGCGCTGTGACCGCACTTGCAAGCGCCGCCGCTCCAGGAGTCGATACCGCCCTTCCGCCAACCGCAAGCTCCACAAAACGGATGCAGCGACAATTGCTTATCGGTGAGGCCCGCTGTCAGATCGAGCGCGCGTGTGTTCGTCGTGCTGTCCATTTGTTTTCCGTTGTTACTGCCGCGCATCGCCTTCGTCGCGAGTGGCCCGGACCAAGAAGCTACGGAGCCGGTCGTTCACCATCGCGAGCAAGGCGAAACTAAAGATTGCAACGCCACTGAACGCCGGTACCGCGCGCTGACCCAGAACGCCAAGGCAGCCAAGGGCAAGTCCGAAGACCGACGCGAGAATTAGAATGGCAACCAGCATCCACGCCTTCCGCATGTCGGCTGTTCGGGCGGATCGTGCGCGAGCGCCTGCGAATCCCGCGAGCGCTGCGCCGATGATAGCTACCGACGCGCATCCCAGCGTAGCAATCACCGACAATAGTTCGTGCTGTTCCATGCCGCTTTTCCTGTTAGCGCGGGAGTTTTTTCGTGTCGCCGCCTGCACGCAGCATGAGTTCCAACGTTGCTTCGAGCCGAATAACCCGCTCCGTCAAGCCCTCAATCTTGGCCTGCTGTTCTTTCACGGTGCCAGCCAGAGACACCACCTTGTCGTTCATCTTGATAACGGTCGTGAGCGCGTCCCACACCTTGTCTGTGACGCCCATCAGTGCTTACCTTCCGTCATCGCCGCGATTCGTTTGTTGGACTCCGCGACGAACGCAAGCGCGTCGTCCAGCGCTTCGTTCGCTTCACTGGTGGACGCGTTCACGCGCGCGATCAGCGCATGCATGTCCTGCTCATCCTCGGACGGCGTGAAGCCCTGCGCCGCTTGGCGCATCAACTCGCTTACGGTAATTCCTAGGCGCTTCGCGGTACTCGCAATACTCCGCTTCTGAACCGGGGTCACCTGGACCACGATCCGATCCGTTGCAGTGGCCATTTCTTTACTCCTATGTACATGGACATGACATGTACATTGTAGGCGTATCCGTGGCAGTGTCAAGTCGCATCGAACGGTGGCGCAAGGCGAGACGCACGACCCTGATATCGGCGGCGTTAGGACAATTCTTGACCTCGTAACACATCTATTCGGCTCGCCCGTTACGAGAGAGTCTTGACCGAGAGGGGCGAAAATTGCCGCGAAGGCCGCACGAAGTCAGCCTTCATCGGAAAACCGGCCTCGTGCTCCATCCTTAGGCTTGCATCGCAAGTGCATATAGCGGTGTTCCCAAGAGCCCACTCAATGCCGCGCCTGCTGCCAGAAATGGCCCGAAGGGAATAAACCTGTCGTCGTCGACTTTCCTTGCGATCACGAGCGCGCATGCGTATAGGCCAGCCAGAATCAAAGCGGCGGCGACGATATGCGGCAGCGCCTGATACCCCAGCCATGCGCCGAGCGCACAAGCAAGCTTCACGTCGCCAAACCCCATCCCTTCGCGACCGCACACGAACCGCACCGCCCAGTACAAGCAGCCAAAGGCGAAGAATCCGATCGTCGCGCCGAGCGCCGCATCTTGCAGAGGCACGACCACTGCCCACGCATTAACTACGATGCCAGCTACAGTCAGCGGAATAGTCAAGACATCCGGCAATAGCATCGTCGCGAAGTCAATGGCGGCGAGCACTGCCAAAACGAGCAGGAATCCCGTCAACGCAACGCCCCTGATCGTGCAACCCTCGATTGCCACGGACGCGACCGACAGCGCGGCCACGCCGGCAACGAAGGCCGGGGTCCAGCAACCGCGGAACAGCATCGCCACCGCTTCGCACTCGGATTCGTCTGCACCGTCCGACAGCAGGGCAACTTGAGTCGCAGTACGGGCGATCGAAGGTAAGCAGCTACCCGCGCAAGCGCCCAGCGCCGCAGCGCTTCCGAGTAGCTGCGTCGACATCATTTCCGGGTCTGCCGTGCATCCGCATCCGGGAATGCGGGCACTTCGTTGGCCGTATCCCACGTCCACGAGGTCAGCTCGCTTTCTTCGATCAACTCGTGCAACTGCTTGCGGTAATCATCCGATGCCCCGTATGACGTGATGTACATCGCGACCGGGTCGGCCGTGTCGGACAGGACTGCACTGGCCAGCGGAGTGGTCGATGGCAAGTTGTATCGAAGCCCTTTGACGAACCGCCGCTTGTGCGCCGTCAGCGCATCGAGCAGCATCTTTTCGTCAACGCTTTCGTAGGGAAGCCAGTTCTCGTTGACGAGCATCAGCGATGCCTCTTCCAGCGACGCCACGCCTGCGCCACTCACGCCGAAGGTTCCAACCACCAGCAGGTGCGAAGATTCCGTGCCGCCCCAAAGCGCCAACTCGTGCTCGAAGCGTTTGAGCATGCGCTTATAGAGGTCTTCATTCATAAGAAAATGAGCATCGGGCAGATGCTTCAGCACCATCTTCTTGCCGAACCGGGCATCGGTGAGTTCCTTCACTTCGCCCACTAGCATCATCAGCCGGCGTGTGCTGCCGTCAGCCTGCGCGAGCGGATTGAAGATCGCAAGCCGGCGACGCGTAATCTCGTCTTTCTTCTCAACCGAAAAGCTTTCCGGAATGTAGATAAGATCGGCCACAGCAGCGCCCTTCGCTACCTTGTCGCTTGCTGCCTGTAGCAGAGACTTGCGAACGACCCACCAGCTGCGCTTGCCGGCCATCGCCGGCGACCAACGCGTGAGCCCGCCCTCGTCATACAGGTAGTGCAGCAAGCCGCGAAGCGTCAGCTTCTTGCCATCGGTTCGGACAGTATCGCGCTCTGCGCCGCTAGGTGCGGGCGCGGCGCGCGAACCATTTTTGGACAGCGCAAAGTCAAACTTGAGTGTCGTAACGCCGTCCGCGATGTTGGTCTGGATCGCTCCGCCCATCACTTCGCCGAGCCCGGATAATTCAGCAGGCGGCTCGTAGGAGTCACAGGAGGTCGCATGTTGTGCGCCGGTATGCGGCATGCGTTTGATGATGTATTGATGCCCGAGCTTGGCCACATACATCTCGATACCCGAGCCGCGACACATACAGAGGGGACGCTTTTCAGTCCCGTAGACGGAGGCCAGCGCCTGACTCAGCTTTTGATCGTCGGGCGCAAATGTTATTCCGGCAATTCGATACACTTTTTAAACTCCTTCGCTATGAGCCGCGCAACGAACGCTACGCCCTGTATTCAATGATATAAACATATCATTGTTCGCGGTCTAATTCAACGAGGACGGTAGTCCTCACCCTGTGAGTACACGTACTGCCAGTTCTTCAAGTATGCTCGGACAAGCTCCAGATCTCCCGTCAACACGACGGCGTTCTCCGCATTGCGCCTTGCGGCAGACCTTGTATAGTTGAAGCTCCCCGTCTCAACCGTTTTTCCGTCCACAATGAAATATTTATCGTGGGTTATTGGAAATGCGCTTACGACCCGCGTAGGAATGCCCGCGTTCACGAGTGCCCCCAGTGCTGCGCGTCCCCTGCCCGTGCGGTCCTCTTCAAGATTGCTTTTGAAGTCAACAGCAACTGCCACATCGACGCCTCTTCGCTTCGCGTCGATGAGCGCCTCGACGACTTCGGGCGAAGTAAAGGAATAGCCAATCAAGCGGATCGACTGCCGCGACGAATTTAGGGTCTTGAGGACCAGCGCTTCGGCACTGCCTCCCGGCGTGAAGCCTACTTCGATGCTTACTGCCTCCGTAGCCCCTGCAGGGCCGCAGTACGTCGCTACCGCAGCAATCACCAGGGCGGCAACGCTTTTACTGAGGGAACCAAACCTCATACGTTTCTCCTTTTTCCAACGTCAGAAGTCCACATCCCAAGCTCGTGTGGCGGCGCAGGCGTCGGAGTGCAACGCCCGCGCCGACGCCTGCTATCGGGTCAGTGAATTATTTGCGTCATTCGCGCGGGCCAGCGCATGTCCTGCCTTGTAGCTGAGCCGAATGTTGTCGCCGATGTTCACCCCGTTCGTCTGGATCACGTCGCCGCGATGATGCAAGACTCCCTTACCGTGGCCAGCGTCTTGAACAAGGTAGTGAGGGGTCTGCGCCACGACTCGACCGGAATACGTGCCACCGTCGCGGTTCGGCATCTCGGGCGTAAGACCGACCGCGCTTGCCTGTTGTTTGGCTGCCGCCGCGATCTGCACAACGGACTCTGCGGCTTCGAGCATTTCGGGCGAGGCGAACCGCTTGCCAGGCGCAGTTACGACCGCCAACGCAAGTTCTCGATCGGACTTGATCTTTTCGATGAGGCCAGCGTGAACGTCCTTGGCACCGTCACCTTCAAACAGGCGGTCGTGCTGCCGGTTGAAGAACTCATCCGAACGATGCGGCTCCTGCATGCCAGCGATGTAGTCGGCCGCAGCTTTCTCGATCGACTCACGCACTTCCGAGCGATACGCTGTCTCGCGCGCCGCGCGTTCGGACGCCAGCGGATCGACGGACGCGAACAGGTCGCCGTCTTGCGCCGGCACAGATTCGATCGTCGCGGGTTCCCACGTCGAGATGTATTCAGGATCGTCCTGCATCTTCCGGAGCTCGACCATCACATCGGCGTTGTTTTTGCGGAGCAGTTCCAGTTCGCGTTGCTGCGCGAACGGCTTTCCGAGTTGCTCCTTTACCTTGGCCAACTCCGCGCGATCGCGTTCGGCCTGATCCTTTTCCCAATAGACCTTGTCTTCGATATCTTCCAGAACGTTGTCCATGCGTTGAATAAAGCCCGTTACGCTGAACTTGTCCTCGACGGAATAGCGCAGGTTGCCCGGCGTGTACACCTCGGCACCTTTCAGGGCGAACTGAATATGTCGGCTGTCGGCCGCAGCGGTCACGACAAAGCCTCTGTATTTGCCGATGTTCACGACCGTCGGTTTATCAGACACGGACTTCGCGCGCCCTTCAATGGCGCGCTGCATGCCGCTCAGCACCGATTCCATCAGATGATCCTTGGAGTCGGCGTTGAACGTGTTCTGCCCCACCTTCATCTGCCATTCTTCCGTCGTATTGGCGTTACGCAGCGCCGCGTCAGACTCATATGCTTTGATGCGTTTCTCGGCGCGCTCGTCTCCCTTGGAAAGCCAGTCAACGCTCGATTCGAGAGAATGACGATTGCGCTTATAGTTCGAATGCAGCGCTTCCATTTTTTTCAGGTCGGCTGACAACTGCACCTGCATGAAGATCAGCGGATTTCCCGTCGCCGCGGCTTTCATTTCTGCCGCGTTGGCTGCTTCGCCGGCCACGTCCTCAATCACGCGCGAGATACCATCGCCGCGCCGGAACTGCTCGATCGCGCCCGCCTTGTATTCGATGGTTTGCCACATACGCGAATCGTAGGTCTGCTTGGTCGCATAGCGAAGAATCTCGACTTCAAAACCGTCCGGGTCTTCTTTGTAGAGTTCATTGCCCTGCCGCACGATGCGGCCTTCGCGCTGTTCAAGATCGCGCGGGCGCCACGGTGCGTCCAGATGATGCTCCGCTACTAGGCGGGTCTGCACGTTCGTACCAGCGCCCATTTTCGCGGTCGAGCCCAGCAGGAAGCGAACGTCGCCGCGTCGCACTTGTTCGAAAAGCTTCGCGCGTTGCAGATCGGTTTTCGCTTCGTGAATGTATCGAATTTCGTCAGCGGGAATGCCGCGCGCTATGAGCTTCGAGCGAATGTCGTCGTAGACCGAGAACTTACCGTTGCCGCGAGAGAGAAGCTCGTCCATTGACACTGCAACTTCGTCGCCGCCCGGAGCATCGTGCTCGTCGGCGGCGTTATCCCGCGCGACTGCTGCGACTTGATTGTTTGCTGCGTTGCGATCGAGCTTGGGCGTAGACAAGTCGCAAAACACCAGCTGAGTCCCGCGCTTGTCATCCCACGCGTGATAGATGCGAACCATCTCATCAATCGCGACGTTCGTTTTGCTGCCCTCGAAGTCGGGGGCGTCCGGGTCGATCAACCGATAGTCCAGACCAGCCTTACGCGCATCGTTCGTGATTTTGAGCGGATTGTCCTCGCTGGGGTCTTTTGGCAAATTCTCCATGCGATGAATGATCGAACCCTCCGTCCAGTTCGTGACTGTCGAGCCGTCTGCACGACGGATTGGCTTTCCATCACTTCCAAGCACGGGCGTCTGTTCCCCCATGTACCGGGCCTGCATGGGCGAGCGCTCGACCACGATGTTTGTCGGCTTGCCGCCCTTCACCTTCGGCACCGGGAAGCGAGTACCGCGTTCTGCTGCCTGCCGTTGCAGATCCTCGCGCGTGATGACATCAGCAAAGGAGCGATACAAATTGGTCAGTTCGGGGACGTTCTGGAATTTCGAGAAGCGTGAGTTGAGCCGGTAGTTCACGCCGGTAGCATCCAGCTCCCAACCCGTGACGACTTGCCCGAATGTGCTAGCCCACGCGTCGAAGTGGTGAATGCCGCGCGTCTTCAACTCGTCGTACTGCATGTAGCGCTGCATCGTGTAGATTTCAGCGATGGTGTTGGCCACGGGCGTGCCGGTCGCGAAATAGACGCCACGACCACCGTTCTGCTTTTGGAGGTAGCGCGCTTTCACAAACAGATCGAAAGCCTTGTCGGAACCTTGAAGGTTGCCGAGGCCGGAAATTCGCGAGAGAGACGTTGTGATGAAAAGGTTCTTAAACTCGTCAGCCTCGTCCACGAACATGGCGTCGATACCCAGTTCATCGAAGGTAACGACGCGATCTTTCGCGCCGGTTTCTGCTGCACGTTCGAGCTTCGCCTTCATCCGGTCGCGAGCCTTTTCCATCTCCTTGATGGTGACGCGATCGCCGCGCTCTTCCTTGATTGAAAGGATCGCGTCCGTCAGATCGTCAATTTGCTCGTTGAGGATTTCATTGAGCATTTGCGGCGGCATGCCGATCTTTTTGAAGCTCGAATGTCCCACTACAACCGCGTCCCAGTCGCCCGTGGCAATGCGCGCGAAAAGACGTTCCCGGTTTTCTTTCTGGAAGTCGGACTTCTCAGCAATCAGCACATTCGCATCGGGATACAGCTTGTAAATGTCATCCTTCCATTGCAGCAAGAGATGGTTCGGCACGACGAATAGGGCTTTTTTCGTCAGGCCCATGCGCTTGCTTTCCATCGCCGTCGCGATACATGCGAACGTCTTACCCGCCCCCACCACGTGGTCGAACAGCTCGGTACCGTCCTGGATGCCGCGCCAGATTGCATCCTTCTGATGCGGACGAAGCTCGATAGCGCTCGACGCGCCCGGAAGCGACAGGTGCGATCCGTCGTAACGCGGCGCGACGTTGGTGTTGAAACGATCGTTGTACAGTCGCCCCAGCATCTCGCGCCGGTCCTTGTCCTCCCATACCCAGTCGGAGAACGCCTGGCGGATTTCATCCGCCTTCTGATTTGCCGCAGCCGTCTTCGCTTCGTTTGTTTTTCGAATGGGATTGCGGTATTCGTCGTAGCCGACGATGTCCTGCACCTCGATCGCCTTGTTGGTCAGGACCGATTCGAGCAGCTTGTTGGCCGGCGCGTCTTCCGTACCCCACGTCACGCGCATTGTGGTCGCGTCGCCCGTGCCGATGTTCGCGATCCACTTGCCGAGGCTCGGCTGGTAGGTCACATTGCGATGGACGTTACCAAAGATGTGGGTCACGAAATCATTGACCACCGGATCAGGAACCCACGTCGAACCCAGCTGGATCGAGATGTCGACGGCTTCAATATCCGGCGGCTGGACAATTTTCAGTGCTTCGACGTTGCCGGCGTAACGGTTATCAGCCAACGCCGCGACTTCGGCCAGTTTCAGCTTGTCCTTCACATTGCCCGTCAGGTAACGGTCGGCCGTTTCCCACCGTTGCGATGCCGGGTTCAGATAGACGAGTCCTTGCAGCTCGCGGAGGATTGCGTCCTCGTCGCGGCCGGACAACCGAACCATCAAATCCAGATCGACGCCGCCTGTCTCGTTCATCGAGACGACCAGAGCGTCTTTCGCGCTTTCTACGTGCGTGACCTCGCGACGCGGGGACATGACGCGCGTATTGAAGATTGCAGCCTTTTGCGCGCTCGGGTCGCGCGGCTCGACGCCATTCTTTTTTGCGACTTCCTTCGAGATGCCCTTGTCGTAGTCGCGCTCGAGCGATTGAAGCAGCGGGTAATCGGGATCTTCGCTCATAGCCTGCCGGTTGACGAGCGAGTTGACGTGGCCATTGCGCTTAACGAAAGCGTCGTAGACCACGTTCAGCTTGCCGCGGAGCATCGCAAGATCCGCTTCGGGCACGTCCTCGCGCCGTTCGGCGCGCATCAAGTCGCGCAGGACATTTCGGATATCCGTCATGCCCTTGATCCGCTCCAGCCCCTTTTCGTTCTTGTCCGTCACGAGCCGCGCTTGCGGTTCGTCAAGCAGATCGTCCAGACGCTGCGCGACCTTGCCCTTTTCGGTGACGAAATACGCGCCGATCTTGACCGACTCAGGAACTTCGATCGGCTCCTGCGCAGCTTCAGCAATGGTCCGCTCTGCCTCGCGGCCGACGTAGATGCCTTCCGGCAGGCGCATGATGGCCGTCGCCAGGTCTACCGCGAGGTCTTGGCCTTCCGGCGCAATCAGAGCGGGCGTGCCGCCCGCGTACATCGTGCCGGCGCGCTCCATCCGTCCGAGCATCATTTCAGGACGGTCGAGGTAATACTGATTCAGCGGCATATCTTCGCCGCCTGCAAGGTCAGGAACGTCCACCACATCGACCCAGTTGCGCTCAGGCACTTCGCCCGCCTTCGCTTTCTGGAGAAAGACGATGTCGGTCGTAACTTCGGTCAGCGCGTTCTTTTTGAATGCCGTGTTGGGAAGTCGGATCGCGCCGAGGAAGTGAGCCTGGTCGGCAATGTGCGACCGAGCGGACGAGTCGCGTGCATCAAGGAAGTAATTCGAGACGACAAACGCAGCAACGCCGCCTTCGCGCAGCTTGTCGACTGACTTCGAGATGAAGTAGTTGTGAATCGAGAACTGCGAGATGTCGCGATGGTTCGCGTCGTACACTGACTGATTGCCGAACGGAGGATTGCCGATCGCGGCATCGAAGTATCCACCCGGAATGGTGACTTCCTGAAACCCTTTGTTGATGACCGAAGCGGACGGGTACAGGTGACGCGCGATTTGCGCCGTGACGTGGTCAAGCTCGATGCCCGTGACCTTCGACCGTTCGCGCATCGAGGCAGGCATGAGGCCAACGAAGTTACCGCTGCCAATCGAGGGTTCGAGGACACGGCCCCCATCAAAACCGAAGCGCACCATTGCGCTGTGCACAGCTTCCACCACTGGCTGCGCCGTATAGTGAGCGTCCTGCGTCGATCGACGCGCAGCCTCGTAGTCGTCTTTTCCGAGCAGTGAGGCCAGCTCTTCAAACTCGGTGCGCCATTCGGTATTGCGATGATCGAAAGCCTGCGGAATGCCGCCCCAGCCGACGTATCGCACGAGTACCGATTGTTCTTCCCGCGAAGCGGCGCGGTCTTCGTCCCGCAGCTTTGCCAGCAGGCGAAGTGCCGCGACGTTTTCGCGATACTTCGTCTTTGCGCCGCCTTCGCCCAGTCGGTCCGCGTCACTGATGACGTAGTCGGTCGGCGGTTCAATGTCGATCGGCGCGCGCGCGAGAGCCGGCTGTGCTGTCTGTTCTAGCTCAGTTCGGTCGAGATGTTCGCCAGCGCCAGGACTTCCGACTCCGACACTCCCGTTTGCAACATCTCCGACGCGTCCATCAACGCCTCGTGCTCCGCCGTCTGCTGGTCCAGCAGACGGCCCAGCAAGATCACTTCGCCCTGCGTTTCCAGCGCCTTCAGTCGCTGCGGCGAGTTCAGCGCCCAGCGGTCGAGGATCGTCCACGCGCGCAGATGAAACGGGCTCTGGCGCACTGAAGAGATCGTATCCGGTTGGAGGACGCGCTTGGCCACGTCCAGTGGTTTGAGTTGGCCTTCCAGCATTTTTAGCTCCAGTCTGTTCGTCTATTGGGTCAGCCGCAGCATCTTCGTTGATGCGCTCGATCGCGGCAACCGTCTCATTAAATGTAAAGTCAAACCCGAGTTGGGCCTCATCGGCACGTCTTTTCATTGTGCGCCTTCCAACGTCAGCAGAAATCGCCTGTCCGCACGCCTACGGCGCATCGGTCAGATCGCGGTACAGGCGCGACCTGTACCATTTCTGGCAAACCATGCGGTCGCCAGCCCCGTACTACATGGGCCACATAGTAATATAAATATGTGACTCAAGGTAGAAGCGCAAGGCCGGTACCGACATTTCCAACGTCAGAAGTCGCTAGAACAATTCACCTGCGAGCGGTCGCAGATTCTCACTCTTCACTATAAAGCGCCTGAGCCACCCATCTTGTCCGATTCCCTCCACTAACACCCGATCGCCGGCCCGCTGCTCCACCACCGCGACGACGTAGCCCCGCTTCGTCTTGCTGTATCGGCCGTTGTATCGCGCCAACCGCTTTTCGGCCACTGGCCGCGGAGTTTGATGGTCGGTATCCATGATTCGTCATTCTTCGTGCTGCGTGTGCAGGTAGCAACAGAGACTCAACCAACATTGCGAAAAATTCGAGGTCAGGGTCATCCAGCCATACCGCGACTACTGCCGTAAGCGACGGGTTCGGCTCTCTCACGGACACTCGCCAAAACCTTCCGACCGCCGATGCGCGAGCCCTAGCCGTCAGCCGGTTTCTCGTTAGTAGCTCAAGGTCAGTGACAAAGGAATTGCCGCCGCGATCCGGGAGACGCTTGGCCCGTTCTGGCAAGCGAAGCATCATGGGCATCGAACCGTCGTCGTCATCTCGTCCAGTCACAATTGTTAACCTAAGTGGAAGGCATCAACGCTCGTATCTGCCATGAGTGATATTTTTATATCATTGTATTCGACTATACGCGTCGATCTTCTGCGTAGCAAGACCTCTTTGGTGCGAATTGCCACTCTTTTACGCGGGCCTACGCGGCGCGAGCGCGGAGCGCCCATATTGTCGCGGGGAGCCAGCCTATGACAGTTAGTTGCAACGCCATACAGAGACGCGCATCGCGGACGCGGCCGAGTTCGAGAAACGTGAACCACGGGAATACGAGCGCGGTGAGATAAGACATCAAGTGTCCTCGACAGCAGCGAGAGCGTCGCCCGTTTGACCAGCCGGCAGCTGGGCGGCTTTCAGGAGGGTGTAGCGATTGACCATGAGCGTTACCGTGCTTGTCCGCTCGCCCAACCACATCTTGCCGCTCACGCGCATCGGTCCAGGCCCGGCAGGCAACTCCACTTTGGCGCGGTCGAAACCGACAAGTACGCGAGCGTCCGACGTTTCCAATGTCCCAAAAATTCGCGAGCCGCTTGCGGCTTGGTCGCTCGGAGTGAAATAGCCCTCCACGTCGTGAACGATCGGCAAGCGCATTCCGACCCGTCTCAACGCCGACAGGAGAAGCGAAGGCGGCACCGATGCAGTGCCGATGCGTTCAACGGAACTCAACTTCAAGCTCCGAGAACTTTGCGTCAAGCAGACCGCTGCGATGCGCGACTCTTCCGCCCGAACGTGAAGACCCGCCCGTGCTCACGCGCGGCCCCGCTGTGAGCAACGCCGGTACCGGCTGACCTGCATTGCGAATGACGGTCTTGACGTAGCCGTTGTTGAAACCCCTTTCGAAGTCGCCGGTGTTATAGGCGGAAATGGCGGCCAGCAATGCGCTCTGCTGATCGCGATACTGTTTCGACGCATTCGCGTAGAAATTGGAGAGGATCGTGCTGCCCGCCCATAGATTCGTGCAGGGATCGAGCGCCTGCTCGACGGATAGGCCCAAGCCAGCGAGGTTACGGTTATTGAGTTGCGTCAATCCCATGTCCACAAGGTGCCCGCGCGAAATGAGATCGCGCGCGATCGACGCCGCTTCGGTTGCCGACTCAGGATAGATCGTGCGGAGCATCGTCTTGCGCACTGAGAACGGCAGATTAGCGGGACCATTATCCAGCAGCACGTACATGCGACCACTGGACTCCGTTTTCACGATCGCGCTGAGTGTCGTCGGATGAACGTTGGGCGCGCAACGCTGCATCATCGCCGTCAGATCCTCCGCGTGTGCGCTGCCAGCCAGAAGCACTACGACGCCGCCACAGAGCGAGGCCAAAGTTTTTAGCATAGTGCCGCCTCTTTTGTTTTGTAGAACCACATCAAATGCCTGCAAATCGCCGTCGCTAGAGCCGACGCACCTTTCCTATCCCACCCGCATTCAATGAAGCGGGCACGCGACGATTGCCGGACGTGCTCCGGGTCTAAGCGACCGCTCCGAAACGCCGGCGAGAGCCCACCGATGGAGACAAGCAACGCGAACTCTTTCGGGCATCGGCGCCGAAGCCAGTCGCAAATATCTGCCTGGTCGGCCAGTCTGCTGTAATGCAAAGCCAGCAGCGCATCGAATTCCCGAGCAACGACCGGACTGGCGGGCGCGACATTTGGCAAAAGCTCGAACGCCTCGAAGTCGACAGGTGCATCAACGGCAACCATTCGCCGGCCGAACTCGCCGCCGTTGTTCGCTGTGACGAACAGGACGAGCAACGCGCGCTCGACTGGCTTTCGCGCTGGCCAGAATTCCGCCCAGCGGATGCGGTAATCGTTGACGCTGGACAGACACCAGTTGTACCGCTGAAGCAGCATGTACAGGTGCAATGCGGCGGCACGCGACATCTGGACAGCGTCAAGTCCCGGCAGGACACGGACACTGATTCCACGATGCGCTGCGGGCGCTTTAGAGCGCTCCAAGAAGTCGATCAAGCTACTACCCCCTTCTTCCCGGTGTAGGTAATCGTGATCGACTCGCCCACCTTCGCAGAACGGTTCAGCTTCGAGATTCGGTGCAGAGACACTTGCTCGCGATCGTGCAGTTTGTGGATAGCAATGTAGTGTCTCGTCACAAGCAGCACCTTCCCTGCATACTTTCCGTCCGTGACGACGCGTTCTAACGTCGCTTCGGTCGGCTTCCCATCTGCTTCCTCGAATTCGTGGAATAGCTTGCGCACCTTGCGTCGCGCTTCGCGCTCGAAAACGGATATGTCGCGATAGAAGCCCGACTGCGAAAAACGCTTGTAGTCCGATACGTCCCTGACCATGAAATGAAGTTCGAACGCCTCATTCGGATCGAAATCGGCGCAGTCGCCGATCGGGCGGGCCACAAAGTTAAGGTCTTCGATTGAGAGTGCTCGATTCACCGGCTTGCCTGCGCCATCGAAGAGCGCATACTCGAATTCAAGAATCGACTCGCGCTCGACGTGCTCCTGCTTGATGACCAGCGCGACCTCCGGAAAATCCGAGTACGTATTGATGGTCACTGCGAGATCCTTGGCTCCGTCGATGCGCTCAACGGCCACCATGAACCACTTGACGCCTACGCCTTTCCCTTCGGAGAACGTCATGTAGACTCGGCTGGGACTGGCCATTGCCGCCCGTTGTTGAAACACAGGCATCTCGAAGTACCGTAACTTCTTTGCGCGGATCGGCGGATGGCCTGTATTGAAGATCAACATCTCGTCGCGCGGCAGGCGGCTCGCTTCGTCAGCTGTCAGCAATGGCCGCTCAACCAATTCTTCAGAGACGCTCATTTGACCCAGCATTGCGCCCATACGCGTGCCGCTGTAGGAGACGTTCTGCCGCTTGACGGTGGTAATACCCGTCATCTTGGATACGTCTTCCGCCGTGTCAATAGTGTTCGGCGCGTAGGCAATGCGCAGCTGGCAACCAGCCGTGATCGTCTCCTTGTCGCCATATGCGTCGCGCAGCTGAATCCAGTCTTGAAAGAACAGGAACGCGGTAATGCCGTAGCCAGCCATGTATGACAACGCATCTTGCAATTGCTCCATCTTTTTAAGCGACGCAAGCTCATCGACCAAAAGCAGCAGACGATGGCGATAGTCTTTCACGCCGCGCCCGTCTTCGAACCCCATGCTTCGCGTGAGACGCAGAATGAGGAACGTGATGAACAAGCGGACCAGCGGACGCAGTCGATTCTTGTCTGACGGCGGAATCACAATGTAGAGACTCACTGGCTTCTCGTGGTTCATCAAGTCATTCACGCAGAAGTCGGAACGCGACGTGTTGCGCGCCACGATCGGCTCCGTGTACAGACTTAATTTCGTCTTGGCAGTCGACAAGACACTGTTGCGTTCTTTCTCTTCCTTGTTGAGCATGGCGCGTGCAGCAATGGCGACTTGCGGATGAGTCTTCGTCGGATTGCCTTCCGAATCGAGCCATCCCATAATTCCGTCAGGATCATGCTCCGCATTCATCATGCGCGTGTACATCTGCTCGGGATCGCTAAAGCTCGGATCGGCCAAGTACGTCGAGACGCCACTTAGGGACTTGTCCCGCTCGTAATACTTCACGTGGAGAATCACGCCGACCAGCAACTCGTAGGACGTGCTCACCCAGTGATCGTCCATCCCTTCGCCGTCCGGGTCCGCAATTGCTTGCGACACGTTTTGCGCGTCCATAACGTCATACTCGGTGTACGTGCGAATCTCATCGAGCACGTTCCAATAGGCCGCAGCGTTGTAACGCGAACGTCCGTCGATGCTCTTTTGATCGACGGACGTAGGATCGAACTTGATAACAAGCGAGCCAGCCGAGTGGCGAAAACCACTCGACAGTTCATAGTTTTCGCCTTTGATGTCGTTGACTGCCGTACTCGCCGGGTAGGAAAGCAGAGTGGTCAATACTGGCCCGACGCCCTTACCGCTTCGTGAAGGAGCAGCGCAGGCCAAGTGCGCGGGATCGCTGTACCGCAAGACCTTGCGACCAGCGCTTGTATCGAACGCACCGAGGTATGGCCCGGTGGCCTTACGGTGGACACGCTTTCGGCGGAAAAGCGGACCTTCCCAGCGCTCATAAGTCACCAGACCCATTTTTTCGATGTCTCGCTCGTTCGCCCATCGAGCCGACCCGTGCAGATCGTCGTGCTTCTCGCTTTTCAAACTTCTCCGGTAATAGAGGTAAAAGCCGCCAAGCAGGCTCAGCACTCCACCGCCGCACAGGACCAGAAGCATGCGCGTGACGTATGTTTCTAGCTGCCCCGTGGAACTCATCCACTGCGCCGCCCATCCGAACCACGAAAACGGCTGATAGATCCGCACGGTCGGACCGACCTTCCACACATAGTCGCCAAGTCCGTCCTGGTATTCGACGGCATGCGCGAAATACTGCGTCGCAGCCCACGAGGACAGCGCCATTCCAAAAAGGAAAACGACGATGATTGAGGCACTGAAGTGAACGGACCGATTACTCTGGCCAGCACGCATGGTGACAATCCTTATACTGTGATTTATCTATAGCAGAATAGTACAGTAAAAAGATATCGACTCATAGCGCCTAACGGCTTCTGGCGTGGGCTCGTTCCTGTTCTGCGTCTTTAACAGCGACTTCCCCGCGGCCATTGCTGTAGACGATTCTGGCGTCGACGCCGACTCGCGGGACGCGGTCCAGTTTGCCAAGATCGTGAGCCACGGCTGTCTGACGCCCGACGTCTTGCACCGCGTGCGAGGTCGTGTTGCCGACAACCGCTCCCACGTATCGGCCGTTGTGTTTCGCCTCGTTGAGCACTACGCCCTCGCCGATCGCTGCGCGCGCCACTTCCGCCGGGGTTTTTTCAGGGGTGGCCTGATGCGTCTGTCCGATCATCGCCATACCGATCTGACGCCGCACGGTCGCCAAGCCTTCGCGGGCTTGCAGATCATTGAAATCAGTGGGACCGTCTGCGAGCGACTCAAATACCGGAAACACCGTCCGCGCACCATGCGCGGCAGCAGCCGCCAAGGCTTTCTCGCGACCTACGTTCGCGATTTTCACGGCCACCTTGTCGCGCTTGTGGACGAATTCGCCCACGACGCGTTGCACGCCTTCCGGGCTTTGCTCATAGGCTAACCGCAACGTGCAGTCGGGATTTGCCCGAAGAGGACGCGCAACGCCGTCGATTAGAACTTCGTCGTCGGCAATGCCGCCCTTGAGTTGCAGCCGCCCCTTCGCGTACTCGGAATGCGCGGTCTTGTTGACCGTCCGCACGATCCTGTCGCGGGTAAGTACATCATCGTCGCCGCAGATGATGAGCGTTTTTCCCTCAAGTCGTGGCGCGAGCTGCGCAATGACGGGCGCGATATTGCCGCTGTCGAATACTTCCACAACGGGCAGTCTGGTTGCCATATGCAGGGACGCGCAGGTAGCGTAACCCTCGCCGAACAGAACCGTCTTACCGGCCTGCAGGTCTCCCAGCACATGAAAGTTTCCTGTCTTCTGGCCGCCCGATTCATAGAGCTTGCCGCCGCGTGCGTCGATGTACTGAAGGCTCCAGATTTTCCCGTCAACGTCTGCGAGCGGCGTGACCAGCCTCTCGCCATCGAGCCGCAGGCCGAACACACCTACCTGCTTCCGCTCAGCGTAAGGGTGCGTCAGCGCCGTTTCCAGCGTCGCCCACTTCGCTGTCGCACGTTGCGAGACGCGCTCGCGCTCCTGACTGGTCGTGTCCTCGCGCTGTTTGCGGTTTTCTTCGAGCAATTTGCGGTGCTTTTCGCGGTCCTCGATTGTCAGTACCTTGCCGCGCGGAAACCACGCTTCACTCTCGCCAGTATCGTGATTGGAGATGTAGCCATTGGGCGCGTCACCAAATACAACCCGATACGCTCCCTTCAATGCCTTTTGGTCACGGCTTGTCGTTACCGTAGTGACCATCCATCCTTCCGACTCCTTCACCCCTGGGTAGACAACACCGAGCCTCGCGCAAGCCTCCGCGAATTGCTGTTCGACATCTATCTCCTTCGGGTCGAGCCAACGCGCAAATGGGGCATCGTCAACACCGTGCGGCACGAACCATGACTTTTTCCTACCGTCAAAACGCGCGCCCAATCTGTGTGCTTCGTCTTTTTCTTCGAAGGGCACGAAGAGGTATCGACGGCCTTGACGGCTGCTCGCCTGCCCCGTCACTTCTGACGTTGGAAGTGGACCATGCTTCGAAGTCGCTTCGGGCGTCGATACGCTCATTTTTAAATCCCTCATCAGAAAAGATCGGACTACCGCGAGAAGGCTTGCGACTTACCCCGATCCTGTCCGGCGTCGATGCCGGCCCGCCCTTTCTCGTATTGGATGCGCAGACTGTCGCCCCGGTCGATGCCGCGTTTCAGTGCCGCTGCATCGAAACGGGATTTGTCGTGGATAACCGCCGCTTTCTTGCCCACGTCCTGAACGATGTGATGCTCCGTCTGGTGTACGACTTTCCCGGCATACCGGCCATTGGCGTCGTTGGTGGCCAGTACAACAGAGCCACCCTTGACTGCGTGATCGACCGCCGCAGCCTTCGACTCGGAAACACCCCTTACGGATACTGCCGGACGTGGCGTCACACCCTCTGTGCGACCCGCGCTCTGCGCCGCTTCCAGCGTCGCGAGATCCTTCTCGGTCGGCTCATACCCAACGACTTCGAGGCCGGCCATGCGCGCGTGGTGCCACGCTTCGGCGCGGAATTTCTCAGTTCCCGTCACAAGAATAGCTTCCCATTCCTTGTGCTTCGCCAGCTCGATAGCGGCTTGGAATGCGTCCATCTGCTTGTCGACAAAACGAATCTTGTCGCTCTCATCGACCAAGGCAACGCGCTTGCTCTCTTCCCCGTCCGCTACCCGAAAATACTCACCATTGTCGCGACGAACGAAACGCCCGTTGAGCAATGTTGATGGCCCATCCTTCTCGGCCGCTGGAACGGGCTTCGCTTGACCAGTCCCAGCGGCAGTGGCCAGCGATGGCTGGCCCGGTCGCGGGGCGCGCATGAAGGCGTCTTCCTGAACCGGCGTCTGCGATCGCGGCGCACGACCCGGCGCGGCTGAGATAGAGTTTTCGACCGCTTCCTCGTTCACACGGTCTTTGGCTTCGCCACCCTGCTCCCCCAGCGGTGCCTCTGTGCTGACGACGGGCGCGACACTTGCCGACAACTCGCTTCCCGCGTCCCGCAGGAATTCGGGCGCACTGATGGTCTTCGGGCCATACTGGCTCCACAAGGCCTTGGCCGATTCCGGATCGGTTTTTGCAAGCGCCTCCAGATCTTTCAACGCCTCCTGCACCTGGGCGGCGCCGGCCGCACGGACCGACGAATCGTCCGAGTACGCGTAAAACCAATCAACCTTCGCAAATCGGTCCTCGAGGCCGGTTTGAGCGCCCGCCAGCGGCGCGCGTGCGATTGCATTTTCGACGGGCTCTTTAGCCCGCTCCGCGGATTGGCGAACGAACGCCTTGACCGCACTCCGATCCTTTTCGGAAACGCCGGCGAGGTGCGCGTCCAACTGCTCAGCCGATTCGAACTGTAGAGCGCCGTCCAGCGAACCGGACGAAGGCAGGAAGCCGACGCGCGAACCGCCGCTACCGGCTGTGACGAAGTATTCGCCCCCCGCCGTCTTCAGCTCTTTCCCAGCTGTGTACGAGTACCCCGCCAGAGGATCGTGAGCTACGTCTGCAACTACGTCTTGCTGGTTTTGTTTCGCCATGATCGGCTCCTGTCTGTCCTGCAAAGGGTTGATTTCATCGCGCGTCGCCGCGATACGGGAAAACTTCTGACCAGCAGTGGAAATGGACTCGCGCATATTGGTGAATCCACGGGCAAGGGACACCGAAGCGGCTTCGAGCGCCGGGCCACCCGCCATCAGCGCAAACCCCTTTGCCTGAGTGTTTCCGCCGAACGAGTGGAGCTTCCCTAGAACACCCTCGCGAACCCAAGTTCCTAGCCCGAGTTGTGCATGCGACATCGCGTCTTTGTACGCATCAACGGCCAATGCGCCCCCCGACTGCAAAAGGTGCTCTTGCCCTTGCATCTCGCGGGCGATACCCGCGAATACGACGCCCACGCCAACCATCGCAGTCACCGATGCCGCAGTACGAAGATCCACAGCAGCCAGCTTTTCGGCGAACCGCTCAAATATGCCAGCCGCTTTCGACTGAAAATCGCTCATCTTTCGCTCCTAGTCGTCTCGTGATTCGACCAGCCGGCAAAACTGCTCGACCATGCCCAGCATGTCGATGACTTCCCCCTGGTTTGGCGGAATGGCTCCGGACAGAACGTCGGACAAGAACGCTGCATAAAGCAGCGCCTGTGCACGTTCCTCGCTGCCCTCGTGCAGTTTTTTGAAAGAGACATCGAGACGTTTCACGGTCCTCTGAGCCAGATGCACCGCCTGCGCTGGTTGGATCAAGTTGCGACTCCTAGATTAATAAATTCACTTGTGCAATTTCTGCGACGCTAGGCGCGCCACAGATCAGCGTGCAATGCGCTGATTTCGCTCTCGGTCGCGCGATTGCTCAGTCAGCTGGGCCTTGCCCTGCTTGTAAGAGATCCGCGCGTTCTGTCCCGCCGCAGGCAGTTCTTCGAAGCTGCGCGCACGATGCAGCGTCACGTGGTCTTTGCCGCTGTGTTGCAAGACGTACCTGTCATTCATCGCGAGCACACGTCCACTGTACGAGTGGCCGTCCCCGGTGAAGGCGTCATACGCCTTGGGCGAATCAATGCGCTCCGCAGCGACTTCCATTATCTGATCGCGGTCTGCTCGATCCGCCACCACTTCGGCTCGCATCTCGTTCACTGCTCGCGCAACGAAAGACTTAAGGTTCACATCAGCGGTCCAAACCTTTTCGTCACGCTTGAACTCAGCGCCGTCGATTCGGGCAATGCGATCGTTCAACGCGGGGCTATAGTCGAACTCGATCTTGTACTGCCCCGCTTCCTCTGTGACTTTCACACCATCCACCGACGTACCCAACGAAGCATCGAGCCTTTCCTCTGCCGTGAGTCTTTGCTCAACCTTCGCGCGTCCCTTTTGGTCATACGCGATTGAAACCTTGTCGCCTTTCAGCACCGCGTCTGACAGATCGGCCAGACGGTGCAGCGTCACGAAGGCGACGCCATCCCGCTTGCCCAGACCCGTGAACTGAGCGGCGTAGCGATCGTTGACCGCGATGATTTCGCCCAGCAGCGGCTCGCCGCGAGGATGGAAGTCGGAGAGAAGAGGCGTAGCGTCGGGTGTCGCCTGCCGGCCGCGCGCAGCCTGATCGGCCAGCGCCGCGATCCGGTCATGTGACGCGGAATCGAGCAAGTATTCCTTCCGCATCGAAACCGCTACCTCAGCCAGTGCATCGTACTGACCAACCGGCACCCGCCAGGCGTCTGCGCCGTCGAACTGCGCGCCCGGAATCTTGCGGATCTGCGAGATGAGATCCGGGTTATAGTCGAACCGCACGACGTAGCTATCGCTGCCGTCGAACGTGATCGACACGCCATCGGAATCGCCATCAAGTGGACTGAGCCGCTGCCGCTTCACATCGGGATCGAGCCGTCGCTGAGCACGCGCCCTACGCGGTGCCGCAGCTTCTGCCGCCGTTACCTTTTCTGTCAGGGTGTCAGCCATCGTACTCGCTCCTTAGTGATTATATTAAATCACATTGCATCAATAAATCCGGGTTTTAGCGGCGCTTCATTGACCAGCCGGAAATGTCGCTCCGCTCAATCAACGGGTGACGCCGCTGCGGTCCTGCTCTTTGGTCCGGTCTGACACAACACCTATGCCTCGCGAGTAGTCGATCGCGACAATGCGACCGATTGCCGGCGCGCGGTCCAGTTTGGCGAGGTCGTGAATGACTACAGCACTGCGGCCCACCGATTGCACGGCGTGAAAATCGGTACGGCCGACAATCTCGCCGACTGCGCGACCGTTGGGATTGGGCGTCTGGATGAGGGTATCGTCGCCGTACAGGTCACGCGCGGACTTGACCGCCACTGCGTAGCTTGCGTCGACAGCGGCGACCGAATCGGAGATGGCGGATGCTCCGGCGCGCTGCGATTCGTTGCGCTTCTCTTCAGCCGTGCGGACGACAGTGAGAATCTGACTGAGACGCTGCTTCGAGATACCGGACTGAGCAGCCGCGTCTACCGGCTTCATGTTGTCCACCAGGACCAAACGAGCCGCGTCGCGGTTCGCTTGGGTCAGCTTCGTATCCCGGACGAGGTCCGTGAAATCCTGCTCGGTCATACTGTATCCGTGAATGTGTACTACACGGAACTATATACCAACTCTTTACGCCGTGGCAGTGCCTTGCGGCGCGTGAATCTCCGACATCCGGTCAAACGCGGCCATTCCGGCGTCCCACGTCGCGCTCAACCACTGCATATAAGTCGCCATATCCGCCGACCCATCAGCGTTCGTCGGAAAGGGCAACGGATTGTCCGCGAAGACTTGTGCCAACACTTCCGATGCGACCACCTTGTCGGCGGGCGGCACATAGTGACCTTCTTCAGCGAAGACAGCGGAATCCATAACCACGAACGACGACGACGAAGCCTTAAACATCACAAACCCCCAATGAGCAGAACTGGTCTATCCACACGTCACCCTTGAGCGACATGATACGCGAACTTTGCAGTAAGTAAAGAGTTGTCGCTATTTACTCGCCGACTCCCCCCACCTGGCCGCACGCTACTTCTGACGTTGGAAGCGTGCGACGTTGCCCTACAGCAGCAAACGATTGCAATACGAACCCACATGAATCATTCAAACCGCAGAGGCGACGCCCTGATACCACTCGTTACATCAGACATCTTTTGTAACAACTATGGCAAATAAATATATTTGGTGTCGACTTGGAGTTACACGCTGACAAGCGTTGCGTCGGCTCCCAGCTCGCCAATTCCCTTCATTTGGACGAGCACCCGACGATGCGGAATGATGGACTTCAGCTTTGCCTCGCTGAACCCCAACTTGCGAACAACGTATGAACTGTTGGTGTGATCGAGACCCAATAGCAATTTCGTGCCGAGATTGCCCATTAAGATATCGGCAAAATCCGACGGAGCTTGAGTGGCAAAAATCATACAAATGCCAAATTTTCGCCCTTCGCGCACCATCCGATTGATGACTGAATCGTCTGAGCCGTCCACGAACCAATGGGCCTCGTCTAGCACACAGATGTCCATCAGCTCACTGTTGATCCCCCGTGCGATTGCTCGGGTGAAGATAGTTTCAAGTCGCGTCAGCGTGAACAGCTTCTTCTCGTCGCGGCTGAGCGACTTGATGATGTAACGCCACACGCGAGCGCGAGTATCCAACGGCGGCGGGGTGCTGCGATAGATCCCGATCTGGTAGAGGTTCTCTAATCGATCGATGACGGATTCCAACGTTTCCTTTTGCCCGTCCGCGTCGAGCGCGTCCTCGAACTCGTCGCCAGTGTGCGCAGTCGAAACCGCTTCGGTGAAGGAGTCGATCGCGCGAGCGCGAGCCGACTCCAGTTCTTTTTCCAGCTTCGCCAACACTTCGTCGTCTGCGCCTGGGCGCGACAACGCTGCTTCCTTGATCCGTATCTGCTTTGCAGCCTTGAATACGTCTTGCAGCGCACTCACCGCCCGCTGGCTCGATCCCGTCGCGACGATCTTGATGCGCTCCCGGCCGTATTCAATTGCATCTTGCAACGTGGGATATCGCTTCCCGTTCGCCGGGTCCGCCGCCCACGTCGTGTAGTCATCCATCAGGAACCCTTCGCGCCGGTAGAGTGCCACGAGCAGCCGCGTCAGAGCGCGCTCCTGCCGTGGTCCGAGCCGAACCGATGTCTGATTGAGAGCCATGATGAGCGATTGAATCCGCTTGCGAACACCGCCGAATTCCGGATCGGCACTCAGTTCCAGAGGATTGAAACCGAAATCCGAGGACTCATGAAACGTGACCGAAGAGGCGCCCTCGATATCGACATCGCCGTGCCCGTCGAAGACATGAAAGCGCACGCGCGGATGACCGGTCGCCGTCATTGCGCTGACGATCCGTCGAAGCATGGTGGTTTTACCCATACCGCTGTCTGCAAAGACCCCGATATGCGGATTCGCAATGCGGCCAGGTTCCCATACGACATCGGCCCCATTGACGACGTTTTTGCCCCAGCTAATACGCAAAACAGAATCCTTTTTTTAAATCACTTCGGCAATATAAAGCGGGCCTCTTCGGCCCGCTTTAAGATCACGCTAGTTTGTTGATGGTCGCAGCCAGGACCGTAGGCAATTGGCTATCGTCTTCCGGCAGCGTGCCTCCGAGTGCGGTGATCGAGTGTTTCATTTCCTCGACGGGCAGCGAGAGAGCAACCGTGTGCGAAAGGTCCGAAAGTGCGCCGTTGTTCAGCATGGTCGCGAGCTGCTGAAGCGTCAGCCGTGCTTCCCGCTTCTGTTGTGCAACGGCACTCAGCACGCCCGTGCCAGCCGGGATAACTGCCTCACCGCCCGTGTCTTTGATGCGGTCGCGCGAAGGGGCCGCAGCTTTGGCCGCAGCGCTCGGGCGATAGGTTTCGTTCTCAGGCGCCTGCTGCGCGATCAACTCTTCCACCTTCGCCGCCAACTCGGCATTCACTCCCACCGGGCCAGTCGGCTTCGGCGGCGCTTTCAGCTGCCCCTTCGCTGTCTCTTTGGCCGTTCTGATGTCGCCCGATGTGAGCGGACGACCCTCTGCACGAGCCTTTTCCTTCAACTGCTCTTGTACTTCGGGAGGAAGCGGCCGGAACTGTTCGAGCAACGACGCGTAGGTAATCATTCCAGAGTCCACGACATCGGACCACTTCGGATCAAGCAGCGCGAGCACGCGCGAGACGAACTGACTACTTTTGTTCATCACCTTGGCGAGTTCCTGCTTTTGAAGGTCGGGATACTCTTCGAGCGTCTCGCGCAGATGCAGGGCGATTTCCAAGTCAGTGAGATTATCGCGCTGGAGATTTTCCGAAAGCTGCACGAGGCGCAGCTTTGAGCCGGTCAGGTCCTGTCGGACAATCGCCGGAATCTCTTGCGAGTCCGGTAATCCGCGGTCGCGGTTCAACCGAAACGCGCGCCAACGACGCTCGCCGGCAATGATGTTGTACCGGCCGTCGTCCAGTTCGCGGACGATGATTGGTTGCGTTAGTCCGACCGCAGCGATGTCGTCAGCCAACTCTTCAAGAGCCGTCTGCGCCTCTTCGTCAATGTTGCCGTCGACAGGGTGAAACCGCTTACGAGGCTGCTTTTCGTCCGGCTCAATCTGGTCAATGTCAATGCTGATGACCTGTGCCGTCGGCGCTTCCAAGCTGTTCAAAAAATCGAGCGTACCCATCAATTAATCCCTTAAACGGTCACATCCAAAACACGGTTGGCGAAGTCCTTCCAGTGCGCGCCAAGCTTCTTGTCGCGCGCATGGCTCCAGACAGGACGGTAGTTTTGCAGAGCGTCGGACACCGGTGTGCGAAGCGAGAATTCCTCAACGATGGTCCGGCCAAATTTCTGCTTCAACTTCTCCCGAAACTCGCGCTGCGTTTTCGATGACTTCGTGAAGAGGTTGACCACCATCTGCACGTTAAGCGCCTTGTTCACGCGCTGCACCCCGCGAATCGTGTCGAAGGTGTCATCTAGGCCGGTAATAGCCGACAGCAACGGCTGTACCGTCAGCAAAGCCGTGTCCGACCAGATCAGCGGACTCGCGATACGCGGCCCGAGCGCTGGTGGAGTGTCGAAGATCACATAATCGAATGGCAAGGACCGGATGCGGCTCCGGATCTTGATGGCGTGTTGCACCAACGCTTCCTTTTGCGCATCAAGTTCTTCGAGATGCAGATGGCCGTGGAGCACCTTCAGGTTCTCCATCGGTGTGTCCGTGTACCTCAAGTCGCCGCCCTCAAACAGCAACTCTGCCCCGCCTCGGTCTTTGTTGATCCGCAGGTTTTGCGTCAGAAATTGCGACGAGTTGCCCTGTCCGCAGAAATCAACCACAAGCACCTTCGCACCAGACTCCGCAGCAGCGAATGCAAGGTGGCACGTCAAAGTCGTCTTCCCAACGCCACCCTTCTGGTTCGTCACCGTGATGATTTTCGTCGGCATTTGGCTCTTTCCCGATCTAGTCAGGCTCGCCCGTAGTTACGGGCTAACCGATTGTTTCCGTTGTGCCTGCCGGTGCAGGCGACTCAGTTTCTCAACAACGAGCGACGGTACGGACATTCGCACTCGCCGCGACTCGGCGAGTGCGACTGAGTCGGAGAAAAGCCTCTCGTACAGCGACATCGGAAGTCGGACCAACACTGACTTCTTCTCAGCGCCGGAATCCGGTACTGGCTCTTCGTCTTGCCCGATTTGGTCCTCACCGCAAGGCTCCATGAGCTTCGCGACAATAACTGACGGCACCGAGATCCGCACTCGTTGAACCTTCGCCACCTCGACCGCTTCGGAAAACAGCCAGTCCTGGATCGGGAGAGGGAGCCTGATCAGAACGGGTTGTTTCTGCTCTTTTGCATCGGTCATTTCTACCCCTCTATAGCGTGCAACAATGATATCAATGTATCAACGCATATGCAAGCGATGAATTATTTATATTAGTGCTCGGCCAAAAAAAAGCCGCACGCGCGGCCCTTTTTCTGACGTAGGAAAGAAGCAATCGGCCCCTGCGAAAATGGGGATGGCTCGCTTCCCACGACTTCTTTGCTGTGACAATAAAGTCGCGAACATTTCGCGCGAAAGTCTGGAATTCCCTAGCTGGTCGGCGGCTTCCAACCGGCTCTCCTAGCCAAAATCTCCCATTGCTGCATGGACGCATCGCGCTGCTTTGAACAATAAGCAGCGATTTTTCCAATCCCGGCGTGCAAGCTGCCTTCCGCTACACCAAGATAGGAAAAATCATCCATAAGACGCAACTTCGCTGACAACTCGCGATTTTGCCCTCTTATAGATGAACAGACCGCTTCGAGCGCGGACCGCAACTTGGCGTCCTCGGTGGCCATCTGAACTTCGCTCAGTTGATTCAGTGCCGCAGAGAGAGGACCGATTCGGTCCAATGCCGTCAAGACTTGGATGTACTCCTTCTTATCGGCCACCTTAACCGCCCCTCCAGAAGCACCTGTGTTTGCGGCGACTTTCCTAACTATCGCGCCACTTTCCAAACTATATCGTCACGCTTCACTTCTTCGCGCCTGAACCCACCATCTTCGAGGGTGGAAAAATAAATTGGACCCACCAAAAGATCGCGGTGTAGCACAGACATGCGTTAGACACGCCGCACATATCGGCGGTCGTCGTGACGCGCTCTTTCAACTCAGGCGTCAGTTGAATGTTCACCTGCGACCAGCCGGTCGTCCCCGCCATGCCGTTGGCATAAGTCATGGCGGTTTTCGGCTTACGCCAGTGCAAGCCGTGCTCCCACGGCTGCTCGTTGAGGAACCGCCCAATCATGTCCTCAAACATCGCCGTCAGCGAGGGATACAGGAAGGGTGTAATGCCCTTGAGGTACGTATAGATATGCGCGGGACAGCGTGTCGGCACTGCCTCAAGGTCTTCGAGGCGCGTCTTGGGTCTGCCGATCCGTCCACCGCGCGCACCTGTAGGGCGCGTGTCAGTGACGACTGGTTCCGCTTTGCGGGCCCGCTCGACGCTCTTAGCCGCCGACGAGCGCTTCGACGCCGACTTTGCGGAACCCTGCTCCGATGCGCTGGCCCTGCTCTTTGCAGCCGACTTGGTAGGTGGGCGCTTTACCCCGGTCGCGGGTCGTGCGGCACTTTTCGGCCGCGATGGTCGTGCCGTCGTGCTCTTTTTCGTACTCATAGGGAGAGTGTCCGTGTCCTGCATTCCGCGTATCAGAAATGTGAGCCATCAATATATGAGTATCTTATTGGACAACCAGGGGTTTGCCAAATCATAAAGATGCACGGATGTGATAAAAAACACATATCTCGGGTCGCCTGTCCCTTTTTGACCGCACGATCCGGCCAGCTCTAGCGGACTAGGACGAATTTTTCTGACGTTGGAAAAACAAAGGGCCGCAGCTGCGGCCCCTTACACCCACCGTACCCTTTCAGTGAACGGTCGCCGGACGCGGAACATAGGCACCGGGGAACACGATGTCTTTCGTCGCCACGATCTTGAAGCGATAGCCTGGCGCGTCCGTCAGCGTCGGTTGAATATTCATACCTTTCTGGATATACGCCGCGCCGGTCTGGCCCAGCTGCTGCCCTACAGACTGCGTGACTATCTGCTGGTTGCTGAGCGACCCGTAAGCACCTGTGCTCTGTTTCTGCGACACGGAAATGCCGGCCGAGAACGCCGCCATCAACAAGGCGCTTCCGAAGACCTTCGCATAGTGGTTGTTCACGTTGGCATCGAATCCAGCGTTGCCTGCATTGTCCTCGCCGGGCATACCCTGAATGTTGATCGAGCTTCCGTCCGGAAAAATAAGGCGGCTCCATGCGACGAGAATTCTTTCCTGGCCGTAGGCTACTTGGCTGTCATACGTACCCAGCATCTTCGTGCCTTGCGGAATCAGCAAATACCGGCCGGTCGCCGAATCGAACACGTTTTCGGTCACCCGCGCGCACGTCTGACCCGGCAGATCAGAATTGAGCCCGCATTCCAGAGCGCCCGGAATGATCGTGCCAGCCATCAGCTGGTACGGCGACAAGGCGGGCTTCACAAGCTCCTTCAGAACGTCGTTGTCCGGAGAGGACTGGCTCGCCTTCAGGAAGGACTCTTTGCGCACCTGCTTGTTCTGGTCATCCTGCGGCTGTCCATACGCACCCACCGGACCCTGTCCACCGCCAGCCGCTGCGGCTTGCGCCGCTTGGGCGGCGGCTGCCAGGGCGGAGTTAAGCTGGTTGTTCGCGCCGAGAGCAGGAACGGTCCCGCCAATCCCAGCGCCTCCGAGGGAAGCCAGGCCGCCGTCGCCGCCACCCATCTCCATACCGGCGCCGATCGCCTTATTTCGAGCGTCCACCAGAGCCTGCTTTCTTCGCGCCTCCGCTGCTTCCTCTGGCGTCTGGTATTGCTGCCCTTGCGGACCCACGTTTTGCGAGTTCGACAATTGGACCGCGGGTGTTCGTGCGCCGCCGTTGCCACTCACCGGCACCACCGCGCCTGCGCCTACTGGGGGCACCGTTACTGCCGCTACGCCGTTGCCACCAACGGGGATAGACGGCGCGCCCGCGCCTAAAGCGTCCGATGCTTGCGCAGCCATGACGCCCACCTGTCCGTCGCCGATGCCATGAAGATTCGGCGTCGCCGGTTCGACCGACTGAACTTTCTTTTCAGCCGTCCCATCTGGATCGTCGGTCGTTGCTGCGGGCTTATCGCCGCTGTCCATGCTCATGATCGAGAACAGGAGAAATCCACCGACAGCCACGATGCCGAACAGCATCAGCAACTTGGCTTTGCGCGACAGACGCGTCACACCCGTGCTCTTGCCTTTCAGCTGCACAGTGTCCGGGGAATCAAACGAATTTGCCATCGTTAATTGCCCCCGACTCGCGCCCAAAAACTGCGCTTGTGCTTGTTCCAGGTGATCGTGATCTTCTGTTCGTTTCCATCCGTTCCCAAGACGAGCATCGCTTTGTCGAACAGCTTGTCGACCTCGTAGAGTGTTGGCGTCTTCGGGCGATAATTTACGATCGCAGGCTTGTTGTCCTTGTCGATCAAGAGCAGCACCGGCGCTTCCACCATCGGCACCCCGTCCGGCAACTGGATGTAGGTCTTCAGGCCATCGTTGTACACACGCGTCGGCTTGAACGCCACATCCGACCCGCCGTCGATGGAATAGTCGAAATCCAGCCGATCCGCAGCGCCCACCGGCAGTTCTGCCGCGACCAGAGAATCATGGGCCTTTTGCTCCTTTGCCTTAAGCTTGGCCGACTCGTCCCACTCCGAAGTCATCTCTTCCGGGTAGTAAAAGCCGATCATGTTCAGATAGTCCTTTTCGTTCGCGCTCGACGTAAGTTCAATCTGATAAGTGCGCCGATCAGTTGTAATAATTAAATTAGTCTGAATGTTTGTATCGGTCGGCTTGACGATTACATGCGTGATCGCCGTATCGCCCGTCCCCGAAACTTGCTTGCTCATCATCCAGCGCGCCGTATCGCCGGCCACGGGTTTCCCCGTCACGAGTTCGCCCGGTTGCAACTGAATGTCGCACACACGCATAACAGTGCAGGTCAGCTTTGGCAGGTACTGCCCGAACGGGTACATGATCCGCCCATCATCAGAGATGATCGGCTTTGCCTGACCCGTCTGCTGCCATTTCTTCGCTTGCGCGACGGCCGCATCTTCCAACGTCAGAAATCGCTGCCCCGCCATCGCGTTCGCGCTCAATGCGACGAAGGCGAGCAATGCAACCCACTTTTTCATACCCGGATACTCCCTATTATCTTTGTCCGCGTCGCTCAACCCAGCACCTTCGACCAGGTGAACTCTGTAACGAAAAATCCTGCACCATTCACGCGAATAGCTGCTTCGGTGTTCAAAGGAACGATCTTGTACGTGAACACCCCTTTCCAGCGTTCCTTGCCCAACTCCGCGCCGTTCGGCGCGTGCAACGTTTCGGTCCACTCGATCTGGAACGTGTTGTCCGACACTGGTAGACAAAGCGTAACCTGCGCGTCGACTGTGTGATCGGCCGCTGTCTCGAAGGGCTTGCGGTCCGCGTAGAAGCGATCGAGCGCCGTCTTTGCAGCAGATCCTTCCTGCACCCGTGCATACACCCATTTCTGGAAGCGCTTGCCAGCCGACTGATCGCCGACAATCAATCTGGCATTCTCGACCCAGCTAATCATCTGCTCGCGGATCACGCGCTTGTTGTCCACCGGGTTAGCTCTATCCGCTGGCCCCACAGTGATGATGTTGCCGATCCTGTCCGTCTCGACAACATAGGGAATGAACTTGCTCGACATCATGTAATAGCCGTTGAACGCAACAGACATGGCGAGGATCGCGTAGAGAATCCGCTTCTCGACGCGGTCATTATGTCTTGCTACTGCGAGGTTCATATAACGGTCGTCCTGCTCGCCAGCTTGAGCACGCAGGAACGGAGACGAGGGCTTCTCGCTTGTTGACTTGCTTGCTTTTACTGCAGGCGTAAAGACGCTGTCGTCATCCACGCGTTTCTTTCGGTTAAACACAGGGCACTCCGATTAATTTAACTATATCAGTCACGCGAATGTTGCAGGTCGATATTGAAGCTTGCAGCATGCGCGCCGTCTTGCGGCACATAGCCTTGAAGGTCTTGGATGCGCTTATGCAACGGATCGCTACGCGACGGAGACGGCGCATTGGACGTCGCTTGACCATCGCCCGAAACGGAAGCGGTCGAAGCATTCCCGCCCGCAGGTTGCGACCCTGAAGACGGCGAAGCCGGGGAGCCGGCCGAAGGTCCAGCACTCGTATCTGGCATCATGCCCGCAGAAGGTGTGCTCGAACTTGCGGTCGCAGAGCCCGGAGGCGTACTGACTGGCCCAGCTGAGCCGCTGGACGCACTGCTTGCGCTCGGCGCGCTTGTCGAGCCTGCGGTCGGAGCAGTCACGCCCGCAGAAGAAGCACCTGCGGGAGTCGGCGACGCGCCTGCCGCGCTGGCCGATGTCGGCATTGAGGACGAAGCACCGAGTCCGCTAGCTTCGGAAGCCCCGCCCGGTATGCCCTCACCGACGCTCGATGCCAAGGACTCGGCTGCGTGCGCGCTCGCTTCCGGCAGTGCTGCGGTGGACGCAGCTTCGCCGCCTGTCGCACCTGCTTGCGTTGAGCCCGAGCCACCGGAGCCGCCGCCAGATGCGCTTGACGATCCCGCCGACTGCGGCGCGGGCGCTGCGCCGGATGCGGGAGCCGGCGGAACCGGAATGCCGGACACGCTACCGCCGCGCGTCGCCTCGATGCTCGATGCAATTCGGCCGCCTGCGGACTTGTCCACGGACTGTGCGAAATTCGTCCGAGCCCCGCCAACAGCATCCCCGATCGCCCCCGACGCCATGCCGAGGCCATGAGCGCCGACCTGACCGAGCGCATGGGAAGCCAGCGCTGTGCCACTCTTGCCCAAATCCAAGCCTGAATTCACACCAGCGCTTAGCGCCTTAGCAAGACCCGTTGCGCCGGCCGCAGCACCACCCGCGCCCTTCGCCGCGCTCATTCCTCCCGCAGCAACAGCAGCACCAGCTCCAGCCATTGCGGCGCCAGCCGTAAGCGCTGCGCCCATCATCCCGCCCGCCGTCATCGTCGGGGAGCCGGACATCATCGCACTGGCGATGGCCGGAATCTGGATCGCAAGATACGTATAAATCAATGCACTGCCCGCGTTCACGAGACAGCTGTTGATTAGATTGTTCGGGTCGATGGTCAACCCGCCAAACAATGACTGACCCGCCCCAACGATGAGGTAGAGCACCATCAACTTAAGGCCAGTCGCCACCGCATACTGCATGTATTTGGAAGCCATGTCCGTTGTCCACCGTGACCCTCCAAAGCCAAGCAAGATCACGCCCGCACCGATACAGATGAAGGATTCAATCTGTGTAACGAGCAGTTGCGCAGCGACGAACAGAAAGGCGAGGAAGATGAGGATGGCGAGCGCGCCTACAGGTATAACTACCGCAATGGCATCCAACGCCCCGAGGTCATGGATAGCCTTGAAGGCGCCCAGTGCAAGGTCATAGCCCTTGCTCGCGATCCCATCAGGCGTTGAGGACGCGGACGCCCCCCCTGCGGCTTTTCCAATCTGCGTGAACGAGTCAATGATCATCGGTATCCATTGATTCGAGAACTTCAGCAAGGCGAAGAAAAAGGAGAGGGTCATCATCTTGCGAACAAGACTGCCCAACATATCCGATAGGTCGTTTTTTTCGAGGATGAACGTAATCGTCGTCCATCCGAAATCAACGGCGGCTAGCGCCCAAAACAGCCGCTGCGCATAACCGACGATCACGTTGTACCAGCTGCCCTGAAGTGGCGCGAACTTGTTCGTCACGCTCCCCATGAACGTGAAAGTGTTAGCCGATTGAGCGAACGCCGATAGAGACATGCTTGCGAGCGCCACTACCACCGCAATACTGGCAAGCGCACGAATCGTGCTGCGCGAGTTCAAGCGGTGTGAGCGCATCGGAAAAAGCGTTATCGCACTCATTTTTTTCCATCCTTGAGGCTGTCGCTATGGATGTTGCCGTAGACCTTGTCAAGCGCCTGCTGATGCGTCAACGAAGCGGACTGCGCGCCAGAAGCGCTCGATCCCGACACCGGGCTGTTCGCCGAGTCTTCCTTCGAGCAACCGAAAAGAGCCGTCAAAAACACTGCGATGATGAGTGCGCGCATGTTGTGCATCCTATGTGGTAAGTGAGTTGATCGCTATTGAACAGGAGCAGTATTCAACGGGAGGACGCTGTCACTTTTCACGTTACCAAACACTCGTTCGGCGCCCGTGTGCTTTGTATCAGCCGCGCTCTGTTGGCTCGCGATATATGCGCCCTGCTGCTGGATCTGCGCGGCCTGAAGCTGCCGCAATTCCTGCATTTGCCCAATCATAGCAACGCCAATCTCGTTACCGGACTGAAGAACCTGCAACTGACCTACCGCCGACTGCGAACGTGTTTGCAACTCTTTAATCATCGTCTGTTCGTTTGCGAAGTTGGACGCGTGCGCGTTCATCAGCGAAAGCGCGTTCTGTACGGAATTCAAGGTGTTGTCGGACCAGTTACGGTATCCGTTCTGGAAGTCGAACGCGGAGCCGTAGCCCGGATGGAGATTGTGGAAAAGCTGGTCAGTGTTTTGCAGCGTGTACGCAATCTTCTGCCCACCCTCTACGATGGTCGACAGATTCTTGAACGTCTGCGTCATGTTGTTGTCGTTCCACAGCGCACCAGCGGCTTGACCCAGCAACTCGCTTGGCGTCGAGTTCATCAGGTTGCGAAGCATCGTCTCATACTGGTTGATCTGCGTTACGGTTTGCTGCGCCTGCTGGGCATAAGACGCGGTGAGCTGAATGTTATTCAGGATTTGCGTCGGCTCTGTGGCGCCCGCGACAGCGCCCGCATGCGCATTGCAGGCGACGCACGCGAGAAGCGCACCCGAAATAAGTGTCTGGCCGATTACGTTCATTAGTGACCTCCGCCCCCGGTATCCGGCTGGCAGACATAGGGGTTGTTTTCCACGCCCGTGTAGACGTAGCCATATTTGCCCGCCTGAGTCATGTCTGACTGCATAAGCGTGCGACGGTAGTGATTGGGATCGACGGCACCGACAGCCGCATTCGCGTTCAATGCTTTCGCAGCATCAATCGCGTTGATCGCCATCTGCACCTGATTTTCAGAAGCGGCCGACAGCGCGCCGTAGCCCACATAGAGTTTCCAGCCACCCCCCGCTAGCTCGGGAGGCAAAGGGACAAAAAGCTGCGTGTTGCTCAGCCCCGCCACGATTGAGTTGATCGGGAAAAGCCCCCCCTGATACGCGGTCCACGCACTGTTCACGAAGAACGCAGCGCTTGACAGCGACGGATCGTGCATACCGATGTAAAGCAAACCTGGCCGACCAACATCGCCGGCCATGACTGGAAGTGTGAGAGAAGCAATTGGCTGCGTCCCCTGACAGAACACCTGAACGTTCTGGACGACCAGATTGGCACGGGTTGATAGCTGCGCATTCGCATTTGCGATGAAGGACACAGCTAGGGCAGCAGCAAAGGCAAGGCGACGCATTCGAACCTCAGACGTGCGATTGACGAAACGCGCTTAGGATCTCGCGAGCCAGCGCCTTCAGGATGAGGAACAGACCGACGATCGGCAACGCAATCGCGAAACCCAGCACCTGGCCGACGATGGCCAACACCGGACCAGCCAACACAAGCAAAACTACGAATAGGGTCATGATCTGCTCCTTTTTCTATCTGTGACTTTATTATAGCACAATCAGAGTGCAAAGATATCAAAATATCACTTCATGCTGCGCGCGGTAGCGCCTGTAGGCGTTGTTCGTGGTGCGCAATCCAATTTGTCAGACGCCCCCTGCCCCAGTCCTTGTTGAGATTGCAGTGCCTAAGCCATTCGACGGTCCACCGATCGCCATATCGCTCGATCAGTCCTCGCGCGATCGCGACATCTTCCTTACCGGACGCGCCGACGAACGCCAAACATACCGGGCCTAAGCCCAGCTGGTACTTTCTGCGTCCGAGCGGCGACATATAGTAGTAGTCCAGCTTTTTGGACATACGCCCGACGATATCCATTTGCCGCTCATTCAGACCGATGGCGCGGTACTGATCTGCCGATCCCTCGTTGCCGCGGACTTCCGGATTCGCCAGCAAAATCTTCGTCTGACAGCTTTCGTAGAGGACATCCCGGATCGCGCTTTTTCCAACGTCAGAAACGGATTGAGTCGCGAACAGTACCGAGCAGTTCGCCTTACGCAGCACCTTCAGCCACTCGCGAATCTTCTCCTGAAAGAGCGGATGACTGAGCATCAGCCAAGCCTCATCCAGTACGAGCAGGGTCGGAGAGCCATCCAAGGCACGTTCGACGCAACGGAACAGATACAGAAGCACCGGCACGGCCTTGCGATCGCCCATCCCCATGAGGTGTTCCATCTCGAACACCACGAACCGATCAAGTCGAACGGTGTCCGTCTGCGCGTCGAGCATGGCGTTGCCGCCTTTCAATGTATAAGCCTGAAGTGCGCTCGCGATTTCCTTGTCGTTCACCTTCTGCACGAAGTCGGTCATGGTGCGACGATCCGCCTGGGCCTTGCCCAACAGTTCGAGCGTCGCGCGGATTTGCGCGCGATGCGGCGGCAGAATTACCAGATCCTGAAGGCGGCAAAGCGTCTCGATGTATTCCTCGGCCCACGCGCGCTCGGACGGACGATCGACCGCGCCCAGCGGACAAAAGTTGAGGTCGCCGCCATGCTCGCCAGCGATGTCGTAATACGAGCCACCCAGCGCGTTGCAGAGGACGAACGACGAATATCCCTTCTCGAATTTCCGCACCCGCGCGTTCGGATAGCGCATGAACGCCGCTTCGATGAGTTCGAGATGCGTTGACTTACCAGCGCCGGTCGGCCCCATCATCAGCGCGTGACCGACATCGTCAACATGCAGATTGAGACGAAACGGCGCATTGCCCGTCGTCTTGGCCATGAGCAACGGGGGACTGTCTGGCGGAAAGAACGGACAGGGGTTCTTCGCAAGTCCGGGCCATGTTGCGGTCGTCGGTATCAGGTGCGCGAGATTTAACGAATGCAGAATCGGACGGCGCACGTTCTCGTAGCCGTGCCCCGGCAACGTACCGAGATACGCTTCGACAGCGTTCAGTTCCTCGATACGAACGGGGAAGCCCAAGTTGCGAATCAGCGTCGCGCAGTCCTCGACGCTCTGTTTCAGGCGCGCAAGATCGTCGTCCATCAAAACGACAACGCTCGTGTAATGCCCATATCGAACCAGACCGGAACCGGCCTCGCTCATCGCCGTTTGCGCATCATGCTCCATCTCCAGCGCGTCGTGGTCGATAGCTCCCGTGGTCGTATTTGCAGCCTGATCCTTGATGCCGCGAACCTTCTGGCGCCACTTCTTCCTCAGCCGGTTCAGCGTGCCTTTACCCTCTTCCGGGTCCATGAAGATGAAGCGGGTGTTCCAGCGGTATGCGACCGGCAGTGAGTTGAGCGCGGTCAGCATTCCCGGATAGCTCGCGGCTGGAAACCCTTCGATAGCAAGGCAACGAAGATGCTTGTTGCCGACGCGCGGATGATTGCCGCCGACGAAATCCTGACTGCCGATGATCGAATCGTAGAACACGCCAGCCTTTGGCTTCAGAATATGGTGGTTCAGTCCCGTCACGCAGTAATGGATGTAGCTCGCCAAGTGGTCGATCACGACGGTCGATCCGTCCGCAGCACTTTCTACCGTCTGTTCGCCCATCCGAGTGATCCCCTCGAAAATGGTCCCCAGTTGCGCTTGCAGCTCGCCTAGCGTTTCCTTGTAGCGGCCAAGCAACTGATCTTGGATGGAAACCTTGCTCGACCGCAGATCCTCGCTTTTCTCGAACATCAACGCCGTAGCTTGACTTTGAAGCTGCACAGGCGGGAGGTACGTGAAGATCATCGCGTACCCACTCTCGAAGTGGGCACCCTCCTGGTTGTATTGCGCCTCCCGTTCTTCGTCCATCAGTTTCGCGATCGGCATTGGAAAATCGCCCTGTTCCGGGTATCCGATCGCCCACGCGCGATTGGCGTCTACATGAACCATCCAACCCGAACCTAACCGACGCATCGCGTCGTTAAGGCGCGCAGCGATGGCCTCCAACTCGCTATTGCTAGCCGATTCCGTGTCCGTGCCGCGATAGAAGAATCCGGCTATCAACTCGCCGCCCTTGCCGAGCATAATACCGGGCTCGATCGGCCGCGCGTAGCGCAATAGATCGGCGAGCCCTTGTGCCTCGTCTCTATACTCTTTCTGCATTCCAGCGCGTCCGGCCAGCAACGCGTACCAGATGACGCCGATCACGGCCGCGACAATGCAAATCCAGAAACCATTCATTTGGTCGCACCTTACTTGAAGTCTTTGTAGGCCGGCACGGGAGCGTTAAAACGTCCGCGCGCTGGGTAGATCGCCCTGTACTTACGGTGTCGACGCACCACATCAAGCCACTGCGGGTCAAACAGAGCGAGACGCCGCATAAGCGCGATCCACAGGCCCCACACGACAACCGACGCCGGCACTCCATACCAAGCGCCGTATCGCATGCTGAGCATGAAAGCCAAGTACAGACTGAAAGCGGCCCCCCCCAAAACCAGCCGACGATCGCCGCCCATGAAGTTGAGCGTGCGAACGCCGGAGGCGTGGATAGTGACCTGCGTAAGCTCGCTGCGATGGTCGGCGCCCATACCGATTCACCCTTAGGAGCCGCAAGTGGACGTGGTCGCGCCTGCTTTCACCGCCACCCAGCCGAGGAACGAAGCACCACCGACCGCGAGACAGACCGCCATCGTGATGTTCGACACTTTCTTCATGATGCCGGTCATTTCCTCGCCGAAGACAAAGCCGCCCGCAGCTGCGCCGAATGCGATCGTGCCGACCGCCAGCATGGTCGGGCCTTTGAACCACGCAGCTACGCCGCACAACCCGCCTTCCCACGGCGCGGCGGACTGCGCACATGCCAGACTGGCGTAACCGCCAAGCACCAGAGCCGTCCAAACGCGCGGAAGCGTGACGTGCTCGCGCCAGAAATCGCGCGTGGCGACGGCACGCGCACCGCGTGCGAAATGTGCTCCATTGCGCGCCACACGTGCGCGAACAGCGTCAGCCGCGACAGACAGCGAAGGATTCAAAAAACGCATTTCATTCTCCATAAATTAAATTACTACACGTTGTGAAGCACATATCTGCCCGCTTGCGGGTTATATGCTTCGACGATCGCCAGTTGGCGGATCTTCCGTCCTGCCGGGTGATCCGACTCCTTCCCAATGAACACACACAAGTCGATTGCCTCGGCGATAACGTGCCTGTTCACACGGATGCCGGGGTTCTCTTCAATCATTTGCTCCATCCGCGTCAGACCACCCTCGCAACTGTCTGCGTGAACCGTGGCGAGCCCACCCGGATGACCTGTATTCCACATCTTCAGCAACGCCAAAGCGGACTTGTCTCGCACTTCGCCGGCAATGATCCGATCCGGCCTGAGTCGCAACGACGCCTTAAGCAGCCGTGTCATATCAACGTCTGCCAGTTCCATGCTTGTCCGCATCTGAACGACGTTTGGTGCAGCGCACTTCACTTCCCGAGTGTCTTCGATGATGATCACCCGGTGCGTGGGCGTCATCGTCGCGACCGCATCAGTGATCGCGTTTAGCAGAGTCGTCTTTCCCGAACCCGTGCCACCGATGATGAGGATGTTCTTTCGGAGCTTTACGGCCAGTTCGATGATTTCTCGATGCGTCTTGCCCTTCGCTAGCTCCAGAAATCCGGCGCGTTCGACCCTACTTCGGTTGTACGGGTCGTTTACGTCCGTCAAAACGCCACGCGACTCAAAATCGGCGAGCGTCAAACCGAGAGCATTCGGCACCCTTATTGAGAAGCTCGGCGCATCAACAATAGGCCACACCAGCCCTTCAAAACGCCAACCGTTCAGCGGGAGTTCACATTCGAGAATCGGCCGGCTTGCCCGTACTTCCGTCTCCAGAATCCCGGCGAGACTGCTGAAAAGGTGTTCACCCTCCAATGGCGACATACGCAGGCCTGTGTCCGACATACCCTCGCCAGCGACCTCCCGCCAGATGCGCCCGTCAGGGTTCAGCATCAGTTCTTGCAACCGAGGGTTTGCAAATTCGTCCATGCAAACTCCGAAGTCCCGCCGCAGTCCTTCGAGCATTCGCTCATAGGACTGCTGCTGCATACTGAGCGGCTGGCCGTCCAGTCCGTTGGCATTACCTAGCGTGCGTTGCATATTCGTTTCGCTTTCCGGTGCGGGTCTGTTGCATCCAACTCCATCGCCCGCGCCAGACCAAATTTCTATGGGACTTTAATGTACCACAATGATATCATCATATTAAGCTGTTTAACAAAGCTGAACTTTAGCGCTTCTGACGTCAGAAGTCCCGACTCTTTTTCTTAGTGAGAGAGCTATGAAGACGAAACTTAGCTGCGCAGTTGCGGCGATCGCATTCGGCACCGCTGCGACAGCCAACGCTGCCTTTGTCGTCAACGACGACACGCCTTCCATCACAGCGGCAAATCCACAAGGTCCACAGCGCGATACGACAACGACGCTGTCATTCAACGGCACGCGCCTGTCCCGTGGCGGCAAAGCGACGCTGGATGGCCTGGCTTCCGATGTTGTAGCCGCGGACTCGATCAACCTGACCGCCTATGCGAAAAACAGGGCTCTGCTGGCCAACGCCAAGCGACGCGTCGCGACGGTCAAAGACTGGCTCGTCGCTCATGGTGTGCCCGACGCCAAGGTCGGCACATACACTGAGGTCGACCCCAGCGACGATGCGGCCGACACCGACGTGCAGATCAGCACGCGCTCGGCGCCACGCAGCGCACCGGCGCTTGTCACTGCTTCCGCTGCGCCGGCGACGCTCGAGGCGTCAGCGGCACAGCAACAGGGCCAAAGACAGCAAGGAGCCGGTTTTTCGGATCGCGAACGACTTGATTTCGCGCGCCGTGTCATGGCGATGGCTCAGGCGAAGATCATCTCTGGCGACGATGCCATCCGTCTCGTGAATGAATTCCTGAATGGCCAAGGCGTTCCGACCACGTCGCAACCTTCCGCCGCTGTAGCTCAGCAACCCGCAGCCGCAGCACCGCCCGTCGTTGGCGGGCCAATTGCCATGGCTCAACCGGCTCAATACCCGGTCGCTCAAATCGCCGCACAGCCTCAGATCGTGCCAGCAGCTGATGTCTCCCGCGCGTGGACTCTCACAGCAAATCGAACGCTGCGCGATAACCTGGACGATTGGGCGCAACAGGCTGGGTACGCCAAACCGACATGGTCTGCGTCGATGCGCTATCAAATCACCTACACGTCGAACTACAGCGGCACGTTTCTCCAAGTGTTAGCACAGATCGCGCAGGCAGTACCGGGACTCGACTTCAAGGTGTCGAAGGCGCAACACACGATCGCCGTCGTAGACGCGCAGCACTGAACGCGGAGCGTGCCATGCAGATGTTGATCGTCCTTATCATCGTCGCGGGCGTCCTCGCGAGCTACGCGAGCAGTGTCATGCAGAACGTCACTACGTACCACGCGACAGCTGAAGCGACCGCAACCGGCGACAACATGCACGCCTACTATGGCTTCCTGAAACTGTACGCGGCCGCCAATCCTGCTTTCACCGGGACAGTCAGCGACGCGAGCGTTCCTGTTCCCAGCTGGTTCGCGCATGGTCCGACCGTCCAGAACTACATCTCGGGCGGCAAAGCCTATGTGTACAACACCGCGCCCCCGCCTGGCCTCGTGGGCTATATCGCCGATGGCACTATCTACTCGTTGACTGTTGGCGTGAACACTAATGGCACGCTTGTAGGTCCGACGACATATGGCCAAGCACCTGTCGCCCTGCCCTCAGCGATTCCGAATAACAGCGTCGTCGTAACAAACTAATTTGGTTAAGTAGTTGACGGAACGTACCCATTGGGTACATAATGAACGTGTTGCAAGTAATTTATTTAAATCACACACACCTTAGGAGTCACGGCATGTACAAGAACGCACTGAAAGCAATCCCTGCCCTCGTCGCGGCGCTCGTTCTCTCCGCGTGCGGCGGCGGTGGCGGCGGTAGCGATTCGTCCGCGTCGAATCCGACGCAACCTGCAAACCCTGCGGGCGCGCTTCCCTACCAAGTGCAGGGGACTGCCCCCGTTGTAACAGGCGTCGCTGGCAAGCTCGCCGTGCTGTTTGCACCGGCCACGCTCGGCGCAAACGGTCTGTCGCAGGGCGGCACCCTGTACAACACCGCCGATGCCCCGCTCGCGTCATTCGCGACCTATGCCCAAACCGGGGGATATACGACCATTGCCGGGTCGGACACGGCTTCGGTCACGCTTGCCCAACCTGGCGTCATTGCCGATGTGAACGGCTACGGCGGTTTCATTTCGGTCGGCCGCTGGAGCAAGTCGAGTGATTCGAGCGGCGGCACGTACAACGTGAACCAAGGCGCCCCCTACGCCATCGGCAACCCGCTGACGCTCACGGCTGGCACAGGCACGCTGAACTGTACGCGATACTTCAACACTGCCCCTACCGCAGTGAACGGCAACGTCGGTCAAGGCACGCTGAACTCGGCGACTGCGACGCTAGACCTGTCGACGCTGACGCTCACCAACCTCGCATTCAATGCCAGCATCGGTTCGGACCAGTCCTACGCGTTCACGAGCGCGAGCGCATCCCTCAATGGCATGTCGTCGGGCAACGGCGCTACCTTCATCACGCGCGTCATGGGCTCCGATGTGAACGCGCCCCTTGTCGCGGTCGCATATGGCACGAGCGCACCGACCAGCGGCGACATCAACGGCCTCGTTGTGCTGTCCTGCACCAAGCCCGTCTGATTCCCGCGACGCCGAAGCGAACATCGACAGCCCCGGAAACGGGGCTTTTTTTTTGCCTCTTGCGCGCGGCTCGCCTCAGTTCGAGGTCGATACTTTCGAGGGAGACGCTATCGCTGCGACTTGTTCGCGTATCGCCTCGGACAACAGCGGCGCTACTTCCTCAACGCCGTTCTGAGTCAGATGGTCGGTATCTTTGAACAGGCTGACGCCGTTCTTGACCGTTAAGCACTCGTTTGCGTTGCAAAGCGCGTCGAACGGATCGACCGTCGTTACGTCTCCCACTTGCAGCGGAAACCGTGCGATCTGGTTTCCCCTGTCCTCGATATCCGCCTGACCGGCGCGAGGCACTGTCATTTGCGATACCTCGTGGCCAGCTGCTACCTGCGCACGCGCCCATACCCGAGGCACATCTCCCCGCGGATTCGGCACCGCTTTCACCAGCACCATGCGCCCGCCGCGAGACGCCAAAACGGTCGCTATGTCCTTCAGCACGCCGCCCTCATAGTTCGGTTCGTAGCGCTGCCAGTCACCCGCTACGACTACCAGCTTGATTGACGGCGTGCGCATGAAGTAGTCAAAGGCGAAATTCGCATAGCGCTCGCACCCCGGAAACACTTCTGCCCCCGAACCGGGGAACGCCTTGCCCTTGAACGGCGGGCAACCACCCAGCGTTGCAACGACACCTGGGGTTTGTGTTTGAGCTGCTACGCGATCCACAATCGGCTGAAACATATTTGCGAACGAGTCACCCCACAGCATCATCACTGGTTGAGTGGTTGCCGGCATTCCTCCCAGGTTGCAGAAGTCACCCGGCGAGTGCTTTGTGCCATCAACGTCTCTCATACACTCATGCGCGCGCGGCGCGTCGCTCTTCATGGCCTCAGACGCAGCGCGCAAATATGACGGCAGTCGCTCTTGCAAACCATCGGTTTTGTTGAGGATTGCTGTGAATGCGAAACCTGACGCAATGCTAAGCGCAAAGACCGCCGCAATGGACACATTGCGCAGTCGCTGACGGCCCGGCCGTTCGACCGCCACATAGGACGCCCAACCGGCCACGACTGAGACGGCAATCAACCCTATTACCTGACCTGCAGACGGATCGGCTCCGAACCGCTCGCGGAAGGCAAGCAGAAAAGGCCAGTGCCACAGATAGATGGAGTAGGAGGCCGTTCCAATCAACTGAAGCGGCCAGCACGAGAGCAGCCGCGACACAGCTCCCTCGCCCGCGTAGATCAATAGCGCGGTGCCGGCAACCGGGAAAATCGCTCGCCATCCTGGGTACGGGTCATTGCCATGCAGTCCAACGATGGCGAATAACAGGAGCGCCGCGCCGGCCCCCGACAAGATATTCGATCCTGTCCGGGTCGGACGCGCCGATACCAGGGCCGTCACCGATCCGGCCATGAACTCCCACGCACGCCCCCATAACAGGTAAAACGTACTCGCCTGATGCTCGGGCGTTCGGGCGATACACCAGATCAACGACGCGCCAGCAATGACGCAAAACGCCATCCACCCGAGAGTCTTACGACGCGCGCCCGAGCGGGGCCAAAAAAGCGAGCAGGTTACCGCGAAGACGAGGTAGAACTGTGATTCGACGGCCAACGACCACGTATGCAAGAAGATGTTCGTGCGTGCGTCGGGCGCAAAATAGCCCCCAACGTCACCCAGAAAGGCATAGTTCGATCGAAAGAGCAGTGCCGCCGTCCCGTTACGCACCAGTCTGCTGAGATCGTCCGGTAGGTAGAACAGCGTCGCCCACACGTAGCATGCGATCACCATCATAAGCAGCGCTGGATAAATCCTGCGCAGGCGGTTCAGCAGGAACTGTACTGCCGAAAATTGCCCTGCCTGTATCCGCCTATGTGCGATCGACGTTAGCAGGAAGCCCGAGATTACGAAAAACACGTCGACGCCGACATACCCACCGTCGAAATACCTGACGCCATAGTGGAAGAGGACGACCGCGATAACCGCAATCGCGCGCAGGCCGTTGATGTCTTTTCTAAATTCCATACTTGGCTGTTGGGCCAGCTCGCGCCACCCAAACTAAGTGCGTTGTAACGTAGTTCGCGCGGGCCAAGGGAGAGCCCCGCGCTCGACCAAACCCGATAGTTTAGCGGCTTCCCGGATAGTCTCACCTTTCCCTTGTTTCAGAGCCATGTGCGATCGAGCAGACGACGCGACTTCGAAGGAAAAAAAAGCCACGCGATGACGTGGCTTAAAGATCCGGCTTCCGAGGGCCGACCGGACCTGAGAGAGCTTTCGTGTTGCACCCGCGTGCGCTACCGCGATCCCCTGATCACTAACTCTTCACACAGGTGTAGTGCCAAAGAGCGCTTGCCGCAAAGACAGCCGCGTAATAGAAGCCAGAAGGACAAACGCCGTTCTGCCAGAACGCCACCCCCATGCATGGGATTTCGGTAGACGCGGGATCGTTCGGATGAGCGTCCGAGCCTCTGATCGTGACGCCACCGCACGTAGTTCCAGACGGCACAGCAGAAGCTGACTGCCAACGACCGCCATTACAAAACAGCGATCCGTTTCCGTCGCGCCCAACAAGTCCGGGAGTGTCGCAGGCCGCTCCCGCAGACGCGACACCCGGTTGTAGATATTCGTCCACGAACATACGACCCGTTGTCTCCAACTGACCGTTACCACCACCGCCGCCGACGATGACCCGGTTCCCCCCGAAAGGATTAAGGTACAGGTTCTGGCCGGCCGAAACATACATCGTGTTCGGGTTGTAGACCGACGCCCCATTCGTCATCAGGTTGACACTGCCGTAGGTCGTGATCTGGCCGTTGACCTGAGAGTTTCCGTTGATCTGCTGGCTTGCTAGAACCGTGGAATTCCCGTTCACCTGCTGACTGCCACCAACGACCTGGTTGCCGTTCACCTGGTCACTTCCGGTCGCGACTCGGTTCCCGAACACAGTCTGGTCGCCTACCACCGTCTGAGCACCTGTTGTCATCGGCGCCCACGCACTGCCGGCGACGTTCTGCACATTTACTGTCCCGTTCGAGCGGACGTATAGGTTCCCGTTGTTGTCCAGCAGCTGCGAATTGTTCAACGACACAGTCGCATTACCACCGGCCGCGCTCGTGACAGCAACGCCCGACGCGGCCACGAGTGCAGCGTTCGCGATGTTGTTCTGATTCATATCCAGTGTCGTAGACATCTGGTTGAGTTCCGGGTGTCCACCCACCTGATGCCGATACAGGTAGTCGTTCGCCTGCGCCGCGTTGGCGAAGAACGCCGCGGCGGCAAGGTGTCCAACCCCCGGCGATCCGCCGATGTTGCCTACAGGCATCGACCATCCAGCAGCCGCGTTTTGGACCACGCCCGGAGCCGCATTAGAAACGTACCCACCCGCGCCTCCCAGCATCTTGGAGATTCGCGTCAGGCTACCGTCTGGAATCGTTGCGCCGCCCAGCGTCAGCACCATCATGTCCAGTTGTCCGGAGGGCTCCTTGTACACACGCATGGTGTACGTCTGTCCGTAGATGTTGGTCGGCGAAAAATTGCCCGAAGCGTTGCCCGGAATGGAAGTCGCCCATTGGTTATATGCGTAATTCACCGACGGGTTAGCCGCCGCAGCTATCGTTGCCGTATTGGCGTTAAACCAACTCTGCGCCCCCCGAAGCACCAAAGCCATGCTGTCCGCTGCCGCCCGATCGTTCTTGAAGTCACCGTCGTACTTGACCCATCCACCGATGCTGGCCAAGGTAATGCCGATCAACGCCGAGACGACAGCCGCTTCGATCGATATCACGCCTCGTTGTCGGCGCGTCATGTGTCGGTTCAAAATCATTTTTTCGCCGCCGTGGTCCATGCAGCCGCATTCGACTGCTGATCTAAGTCCTGTAGCAACGCACCGAACTTGCCTTCCCGGATCTTCGTTTGCACGCCTGTGTTGCCTTTAACACGAAGCATCTTGGTCCGGGCGCGCTTCTTGTGTCGCTCTTCAATCAACACGGTATCGAGCGTTTGCCAGACAACCAGTGCGACACCGTCCGCTAGAAGCTGCGCCGCGTTACGCTCGTTCTGCGATGCGAGCGCATGGATTCGCTCCAATCCCTCGATAGGCGAGCCGCCGTGGCCGGTCGACATCACAAGATGGCCGTCAATCCCCGCGCGGCATGCTTCAGAGGCGGTAATCCCGTCTCGAATCTCGCCGAGAAAGATCGACTCCGCACCGCTGCGCATGCCCCGTCGCATCTGCTCGGGATAACCGCCTTTCTGCGGGTCGGCCCATACCTGCAAAACGTACCCCTTCCCCTGCGGGCCTTCCAATTGCATTTCGGGAGGGTCTTCCACCGCCAGACCCAGCCCGCCATAGATCTTGATGCGCTCAACGAAAACCGACGCCGCAGTGTTTGTCTTGCCGACTGCGCGCTCACCGCAAACCAAAACAAGCCCCCGCAGGTTCTCTTGGAGTAGCGCGCCGAGCACCGCATCGCCAATGCCCAGCTCGCTCGCCGCCCGCGGAACGTGCGTCTGACGCAGCGTAAAGACCGTCTGGTTGATGCTTTCGAGGGCCGTCACGCGGTACGAAACCGTGCCGAACGCCAGGTGAAACTCCGGGTTTCGCTTCGCGCGATATACGTGCTCGCACTTCGCGCGCACTGCTGCGATATCCGCCAGCAGATATTCAGGGGCCAGCTGAAGCGCGGGGTTCCCATCCAGACCCGAAATCTGACTCATCGCCTCGCCTACGATGTAAAGGTCGACAAAACGGGCCGCATTAAGACGTTCCACTTCCCCGCCCCCAACGATTAGTACGTGCTCGTGAACGTGACCGTGTTCGAAGCCGAGTTGCACGCAGTTTGCGCGTCAGACTGCGCCATAGGACCGGTGTACGCGCTGCCCGAATTAACCGTGGTCGTCGCGAATTGGCCACCCTGCGTCGCGCCGGCAACGATCTTCACGCAGTTTTTCTGCGGAATACCAGCGTCTGCGATGGTGAAACCCTGACCCGTGCTCTTCAATGTGTAGTTGCCGCCGAACTGGTTCGAAATAGTCGTACCGTTGACCGGAATGTTCGACGGCAGCTTGCCGCCCGCGATAATGACCGACGAAAGGTCCGTGCCCGACGTGCCGTAGCCGACCGTTGTCTTGGTATCTTTGATCGCCGTATAGATCGCGGTGATGTTCGACATTTCCGCCGTGTTGTCGCTCGACAGAAAAGACACGGCGACGCGGCCCGCTACGCCTAGCAGGATGAGCGCGATGATACCCAGCACGATGATCATTTCGATCGACAAGACACCTGCCTGACGCGCCAGACGGGCACCGCTTTTGAAACCGTTCTTCTTGACTTGCATGGTCTTCATGGTTGAAAAGGTCCGTTGAAATTGATTTAAATATATCACTATACGCAGATAGCAGACAACAGAAGTTCGCTCTATGCCTAGTTGTTCAACATGCCACTGCTCAGTGCATTGACGCCTTGGACGATGGCCATAATAAGCAAGCCGCCCATAACGATCGCTATCTGCTTGAAAATCGCCGAGGCGGCGGCGAGTCTATCCACGCTTTCCTCAAGCCAGTCCTCTCCGAACTCCTTCAGTTGCGCTTCGCCGCCTTCCATGCTTCCGATCACGCTGACGTAAGCGATGGCGTCGCGACTCGGAAACTCGAAGCCACTTTGACGCAGGGCATGGCCGAGGTCCAATCCGTTCTTGACGCCAAGCAAGGCGCCATCGAGCCGCTCGGCCATGTAAGGATTCGCGCGCTCCAGCATCATCTCCAGAATCTCCTTCTTTGGGACATTTGCTTCGAGGAGAACGCCGACGTTGTAGATAAAGATCGCGCCCTGAACGATCCGATACATGCTCCACGGCGGGACCTTGTCCAGATAGAACCGAACTTTCCCGGTCAAGCGGGGCATGCTCACACCTATACCGATGGACGCTCCAATGATGAATGTGAGCACCAGCGCGCCGTTTTCTGCCACGAACGAAGAGAGAAACGACAACAGATGAACGCTCGAATCCATGTTTGCGGGTTTAACGCTCAGAAGAAGACGCGGCATGACTTTCGTGGCGATCATGTAGAAGGCCCCGCCGACGCTCAGCATGAGCATTGCCGGATAAGTAACTGCGCTTATCAACGCCTTGCGCATCATGCCTTTGCGCTTGATCACTTCGGCGCCGCGCATTAGTGCGTCAGCTACCTTCCCGCCTCGATCGCCAGTCGCAATGGTTGAATGCTCATCGAACGGCACCCACTGCTGAAGAACGACGGACAGGGCGCGTCCGTTATCGACACCAGCAATGCAGTCCTGAAGCACGATCGCCTCGATACGATCCGGCTTATTGCCGTTATCGCTGTAGACCTCGTAGGAAGTCACGAGCGCCTGGCGCAACGGCACATTGTTGCGCAAGAGCGTCGCAAGGCTCTTATAGAGCTTGAGCCGTTGCTTCGCGCCAAACCAGAGTCCATACCAGACCTGGTCGATTGTTGCCTTCGACAATGAGAACATGCTTTACCCTATTGAATAATCAGGCTGTCTTCGTCAAGACTGCACACCGCTTCCTCGCCCATAAACGGGTCCACGATTCCTTCGTTTATCTTCTGAATCAGGTGTTGGCACTTCGTCATGCCGCCCATCTCCTTAACCCAGTAAGACCGGGCGGCCGACGATCCGCCGTCATCCTTGCGATACACATTGAGCAATGACTGGCTGGTCAGGACCGCTTCCGCAACAACGGTTCGATCAACGATACCGAGCCCGCCACAGGTCGGACATTTCGGGTCGTTGCCTGCGATATAGACCCCGCTCGGGACGCAGAAGCGCTTGATCCGCTCGCGCAGATCGTCTGCCACGTCGTCTTTGTATTTTGAGAACGATCGCTTGCAGGCCGGGCAAAGAACAGGCGCCAGCGACTGATTCACAACTCCGGTGAACAGACTCGCGTCGGTCAAACGCCGAATCGGCACCGCAAGGTCGGCAAGTCGGTCGAAGGTCGCAAAAGCATCCTTGGCGTGAGTCGTCGTCCACATCCCGTGCCCAGTCATCGCCGCCTGGATAGCAGCCATTGTCGACGCAAGGTCACGCAGTTCCCCTACCATCAGATAGTCGGGATCGAGTCGCATCAGGTTTGCGATGGAACGCGCCCATTCACGCGCCACTTGGACTTCGTCGTCGAGGTCACAGAGCAGCGGAGTCTGCACCGCGCCGTCAATCACGTATTCCAGCGGCTGTTCAACGGTCATCAGGTTGATTCGGCCACCGTGCAACGTGAGAAGCATCGACAGAACTACCTGTAGTGCGGTCGATTTACCCGAGCCAGTGACGCCGGAAAAGATGTTCACGCCCTTGCGACGAATCATCTGGTTGATTGCCGCGATCTGCCGAGCGTTATATCCGAGTTCCTTCAGATTGCGACGCCTCTTGCTGCTGCCGTAAAGAAGTCGCAGCTCGAAGAGGTTGCCGTACTCCATAGGACGCGTCGAGATACGCGCGCCGTTCAGCCCGGCACTCTTGATCGTCTCGCGCGAAAGGCGGGCATCCTGCGACAGCCGGTCGTTGTAGTTGCCGTCGCCAACATCACACATCGAGCCGTACATGCAACGGCAGAGAATTTGCCCCTCTTCGGGATCGATTTCTCGATGCACGAACAGCAGGCCATGAATGCGCAGCTTAACGATCGACTTGTCCTGATAGTTCAGGATATGGATGTCGGTTGCGTCAAGCCTGACCGCCTCTTTGATCAGGTTGATCGCCTTCACCTGCACATCGCTGATGTCAGCGCGCCGCGCACCGGCTCTTACATCAGCACCGTCAAGTGCCGCGCGCACTTCCTCGACGGGCACGAGGCGCACCGTGAACCTGATGTCATATCGCGCGAGTAGCTGCTGATACGCGAGGACGGCGTGATCGGCCTTGTACGATTCCCAAACCAGCAGCGTGAAGTCGGACAGGAGCGCCACCTTCCCCTTCGCGGCGTCCGGCACCGGATATTTTGCAGAATGCAGCAGCACCGGCTTTTCGACCGCGCTGATGATATGCGGTTGTTCGCTCATGTCCATGACGATTCCCCTCAGTGCATGCTTGAAGTGGACGAACCCGCAATCGACGGCGTCAGATGAGGCGCGTTCGCCGGCAACTGTTGCGGCTGCGGAGACCCTGCCGTGGTCGGAGGGGGTGGCAGTACGATGAGCCCATTCGACGTAGCAGGCTGCGGCGTCGTCGGAGTTACCGACAATCCCGTCAGCGACGAGACCGGCACTTCAAACACACGGCCATTGCGCGCCTTCAATTGAATGACCGAGGTGTCCGGGTGAATCTTCGTCAGCACGTAACCACCCGGTACGCGATCGCCTTCCCGCGCGTCGATCTTTCCGTTCGCATAAGCAAGCGTCGCTTCGCTGACGCCGTTCGCCTCAACAATGCGCGTGAGCTGCGGCAAACTCGAATCGATCTGCGCCGATGCGCCGCCCGGTTGGCCATCGCCGTTGAACTTCCGCAGATCCGCAAATACCTGTTCCTTCGCGAGCTGGGCTTTGCCGAGCAGCGTGTCGGACTGGATGGAAGCGAGATCCCCGACCGTTCCCACTGAGGGCACGGTGCCCGCGAATGCTTCTGTCGCGAGCAAGCCAAACGCCGCGATCGCGAGAATGAAGTGACTATTTTTTCGCATAAATGTTTCCTTCAACATGCCAAGTGAGCGTCGCGTCTTCCGCGTTGAGCTTTGTCGTAATGGCCTCGATGCGAAGCCCCGGAATCCCTGCCAGGCTCACCGTTGCGCCCTTGCCCGAGACGAAATGCGAAACGGGAGCCCATGGACCGTCGAACGAGAAGTGATACTGTCGCCAAGTTGCGACCGGCGCTTCGAGCGGGGGTTGTCCATCGGGCACCTTCGGCGGCTCGATCTTCACCGGACGCTCTTCGAGAGTCGGCGCAACGTCGATCTGCTGGAAGTGCGTCATAAAGACGCTCATGTCGTCGTCGGGCGTCGCAATGACATCGTCTCCACCGGCAGGCGCAGCCAGCGCGAGCGTTATCGTGGCTTCATCCCCGCCATTGAAAGCAGCGGGAACACCGAAAGCCACGGGCGCGGCCTCGCGCATCTCCTCAACCGTGCCTCCATTGCGTGCGAAGCGCACAACGATGCCGCTGCTACTGCACTCCGCGCTTCCGAACGTCCAACCTTTGACGCTCAGAGGCAGGGCGTTGGTGATCTTCGAACACGCGCTGATAAAATCCAGAGCATTGGCTTGCACCGCCCACGGATGAGCTAGTGCGGCCTGCACCAATTGACGCCGCGCTGTCGCGTTCAACTCGTCCAAACGCTTCTTTTCAGCGGCGCGCTGGATCGCGGCTTCTCGCTGCTGAGCCTCCTGCTCCTGTGCATGCCACACCAGATAACCGCCAATAGCACCGACGACCGCCAGAACCCCGACGCTTGCCATTACCAGTTGACGGGTCGACATGCCGAACGTCAGCTGCTTAAGCCGGTTTTCCTTCTTGACCGACTTCGCCGACAACAGTTGATAGATGTCGCGGTCCTGCGAAGCGAATTCGAGTTCCGGGGGGGCGAAAATTGAATCAGCTTCAAACGAATACGTGTTGTGCGCATTCGTCAGCATCTGCTTCGCCTCTTCGGCCGTCGCGCAGAGACGGTCCACGCCCGGACAAATCAGCATCTCGTGGACGGCCACGACGACGTATCTACCGTCCTTCAAACGGAAAGCGCCGAGCCACGAATCACCGAGCACGCTTGCGAGCGAAGCGGCCAGACTGAACATCCCCTTCAGATTGCGTGAGCCGCTATCAACGAAGCCAGCCTGAATCCGCGTACCGCGCCGGATGGCAACGATGTCCCATCCGTTCTGTTTCCCGAACGACTTGGCTTCCGCCATGTAGCTACGGGCGTTGTTGAGCGGTTGCCAGAACAGATTGGAGACGAAACCGTGCCCGTTGATCTCGACGTGTTGCAGATCCTGACGAACCGGAGCGTCCGCGCGGGCCTGCGCTTTTGAACGGCGACGGGGAGCTTTGAACACGTTCGCTACTCCGAAGCAAGAACCGGCGTGATTAGCACGACGAGCATGGTGTGCGAGCGCGTGACGTTCACCCCACCGCCGAGCAGGAAGAACTTGTCATTGCCAGCGCCATCGCGCGTTGAGTTCTGGTCGTCGTAGTCCTGACCCGCCAGCATCACCGTATCGCCTGCATGAACCTTGATGGTGTTCGAGGTGTTGAGCGGCAAGAGAATGTCCGGCAGTTCGATGGTCGATCCACCGCTAGAGACCGTCCGCGGTTGACCTTTCTGGCTCGACAGGTTGATGTTCATCCGCAACAGGATGTCGTTGTTATCGAGAACGTTCGGCAGCATCGAGATGTTGAAGCCCGTGTTGATCGTGCCCGGTTGCAGCGTCGTGGTCGATCCAACCTGAGCCGTCTGCGTCTGCGACGAACTTGCGAGATAACTTGCCTGTTCGCCGGTCTGCGTCGCGACAGAGTTCAGATTCATCGTCGGCAATTGCGTGCTGCGCAGCAGCCGTGCTTTGCCTTGCTCGTTCAGTGCGCTGAGAATGGCAGAGGTGCCACCCCACGGCGAACCCGAAGTATTCAGGATCGAGAACGTTCCATTGATCGCTGCCGCAGGCGCCGAGAAAGTGCTCGCCAGACTGATGCCGTACTTGCCCGTGAGCGTCTTGTACAGTGCGTTCCAGCTGATGCCGGCCGCGTCGGTGTTCGTGACAGTAACCGACAGCACCTGGACGTTGAAGGTGACGAACTTGTCGAAGACCTTATTCTTCGCGTCCACATAATGGGCCACGGCATCGAGGACGGACGGCGTGCCACGAACGGTAATGCCGCCCGTCGACGGCGAGATGCTGACGCGATTGACCGGCCCCGGCGCGATTGCGTTGAGGTCGTTCTGAATGTCGTTCCACAGCGATGTCTTCATCGACACAACAGTCGTCTGCATGGTGTTTGTGGAACCGCTACCGCCGCCCGTGCTTCCGCCGCCGCTCGATACGCTTGAACCCGAACCCGATACGCCGTTCACCTGCGTCGTGCCACTTTGAAACTCCGACTTCATGTCGGTATCCGTAGCAATCAGATGAATGTTGAACATGCGCGTGTCAACACCGTAGATGATGACGGCGCGACCGTTGTTTTCCGACTTCCACGCAATCCCCTCGCGCGCACTGACCATGTCGAGCAGGCCGTTCAGGTCGCCGCTGTAGTTCACGTCGATCTTGTGATCGCCCGACAAAGCGATGTTTCCACCTGTCGGCGCGTTCGGCGTATTGAGTGCGGGGACCGGCAAGCCGTTCACCACCGAGGGGGCTGCTTTCGTTTCGCCATTGCTCAGGTCACGGTTATAGATCGCTGCCAGAGCATCCGGCGTAACGCGCACGGGAATCTTGCACTTCTTAGTGATGACCTGGCTGAATTCGAGAATCGAGACCGGCTCGTCCGTGACGATCTTCAAGCTGCAATTCAGTTGGGGCACGTCAGCCACGCGCGTTTCCGTGATCGGCACGAGCGACACCCACTGCTTGTCCAGATACCGCACGGTCTGATCGGCTTGACTGGGGTTTGCAATCGGTCGCTTCAGCGCGTCCCCAATTCGGACGCCGTCCGCGTCAGTCGCGTGCTCGATGTCACTGGCGTGTTCGAAGGTCTGGCAGCCGGACAGCGCAATCGCGAATGCCGCCATACACATTAAATAAAATGATTTCTTCATCACGATTTAGCTGTATTTGAGGTGTACATACAGGAGTCTTTGCGACTGGTTGATTTCGATTGCGAGCGGCTTCTTGGCGTGTTCATAAAGCTTGATGCAATCGCCCACTGCCTGATCAATCGAGCCCTCGAAGTGAAGCGGAGCGACGATTGGATAGTTGACCGATTTATCTACTCCATCGGGCGCGTCCCACACCAATGTCCACTGCGCCTCATTCGCCCACTTTTGGATCGAGTCGCGCAGCGTGGACCCGGCAGACGCCGTCCACATCGGAACGATCCCCGCATCCGGCACTGGCTTCGCCGCAATAGGACCAGCAGTCGGCGTAATGATCGCTGGACCGATCGCTGCGGCCGGTCGAATCGCAACGACTGGGCTTACCGGCGCACCCGTCGTTTGTGTGGCAGTCGATCCGTCGTCAACGAGCACCATTCCGGCCATCGCTACGGAGGGGACCAACAGCGCAGGTAACAATAGTTTTTTCATCGCTGTCCCTTCGATTCTCCGATGCCCTTCTGACGTCAGAAAAAAGCACCGTTCAAGTAAGCCCAATAGCATCGCATCACTATCAGGATATATTTATATCATTCTGATACATCAAGCCCAAGGCGTCAAATCATTTTTCCCGCAGACTCCGGCGCCCTACTGCCTGGCGCAGTGCGCAATTTCCAACGTCAGAAGTCACTAGACATCGAGCCGCCCTTGTGGATTGTCGGAGAACTCGAAGCGAAGCGAATGTACGGCGCGACCACGCTTAACCGGTTCCCACCGTATGACCAAGTCAGCCTTCTCGTTCAGTTCCACCACAGCGGTGTCAATTACTCGCCTCTTGATGTCCGCGAATCGGTATTTCTCGGGGATTTCCAGCGTCTGGCGCAGATCATCGACGGTAATAAAAAGAACGCCGCGGTCTTTTTCTCGCATCAGCAATTCGAGCAGCCGCCAAGAGTAGATTGACTGGAGCCCCTGCGCGAACTTCAGCTGGTAAGAGACGAACCGGCTTTTCAGCATGAAGATGTGGGGAGTGAGGTCTGGCGAAAAACAGATTTCGGCCCAACCCTCTCCGTCGTGGTACGTGGCTTTCCACACCCACCGTAGCTTTACGAGCTTTTTCCCATCCATGTACGTTAGTTTTCGCTCGTACAGGCTCGCGCATGCATCCTTCAACCCTTTATATGCAGCGGCAGACTGCTTCTCGCCAGACCTGGGCGATAGCTCGGCGACCGCAGCAAACTCGTCGGCGCGCACTCGAACCGAAACGTAACCATCGCTTTTCCCGTGCTGATATGGCGACTTCCGGCTGTCGATGCTGCGCAGCGCTGTCATCATCAGCCGCTTTTCGTTCAAGGACAGACCTTGTTGAGCATTGACGAGCGCTCGACTCAT